>JAJRUU010000130.1 GCA_024277605.1 bacterium | reverse complement strand
TTATTATTCTTAATGGAATAATAATTTATTTCTTTAATCGGAAACAGGTTGTTCAGCTATTTACTCATCATGAAACAAGATAAAATACTCTTAGCGCATGGCAGTGGGGGGCGGCTGTCCCGGCAGTTGATCCAGGAGCTGATCTTACCCCATTTAGGTAATCCCACCCTGTCCAGATTAGATGATGCGGCGCAGCTTAAAATAAAATCCGACCGCATAGCCTTTACCACCGACTCATTTGTAGTCGATCCCATTTTCTTTCCCGGTGGGGATATCGGTAAATTAGCGGTATGCGGTACGGTAAACGATCTGGCTATGAGCGGGGCGCTGCCTAAATATCTCAGCTTAGCCCTTATTCTAGAGGAAGGTCTGCCCCTGGCTGATTTAGAACGCATTATCTTATCTGTTAAGCACGCCACAGCAGAAGCCGGGGTACAGGTGGTAACCGGCGATATTAAGGTGGTTCGCCGGGGAGAGGCCCATAAAATTTTTATAAACACTGCCGGTATCGGGGTTATTCCCGCGGGGGTCAATATTTCCGGTGATAAGGTAACCGTGGGGGATAAGTTAATCGTAAGCGGCAACCTGGGCGAGCATGCTTTGGCGGTAATGGCGAACAGGGTGGGGATAGAGTTTAATCCAGCGCTATTAAGTGATGTGGCTCCCTTATCCGATTTGGTGGCTGATATGCTAAATGTATGTCCTCAGGTTCATGCTTTAAGGGATCCTACCCGCGGGGGGTTGGCGGGTACGTTAAATGAACTGGCCCAAGCCGCTCAGGTAGGGATTATGGTGCAGGAAGGATGTATTCCGGTAACTGAAGCGGTGGCCGGCGCCTGCGAGTTATTGGGGTTTGATCCGTTATATCTGGCTAATGAAGGCAAGCTGCTGGTTTCGGTTGCGGCGGCTGATGCAGATAAGCTGCTTGCACAAATGCGGCGGCATAAATATGGTGTTCAGGCTCAAATTATTGGAGAGGTGATCGCCGAACCTAAAGGGTTGGTGCAGCTCAAAACCAGCATCGGCGGCACGAGAATATTGGATATACCGGCCGGTGAGCAAACCCCGCGCATTTGCTAACCTGCACGTTACCAGATCCGTTTACAGAAATGCCAGCCGAACTTGTGTGCCCAATGTGCGCATTCTATACACTCTACCAATTCTAACGTACGCACCGATACCATTTCATCTTCCTCCCAGCTGATGCCGAAATGTATGTTGGGTAAGCATATCCCGCCGCATTGTACCTCCCGGCCATAAATACGGGAGCTGGTTTTCACCAGTCCGGGTAGGGATCTCTTTTGCCTGACCGTTTTTAGTTGGGGGGTTACTTTGGCTCCATGGGGTAAGATTAACTTTATGTCTTTAGTGTGCAGGTTATTTGTAAATTGACTTATTATCACTGGCGGAAGGTTGCTTATTAATGCCCAGGCGGACTTTTGCAGGTGTTGCTCTATTTCTTTAACAGCTTGGGAAACCGGCAGCACAGAGCCGAATATCAGCTCCGTTCGGGTGTTTTTTGAATGCAGGTTTAAACGGTGGGAAAAGGTCAAGCATTTGCTTAAAGTAAGGGCGGTAATGTCGTATATCTCATCATCCTGCCAGATAATATCAAATAGCATACGGGATAATCTGATACAACCCACCGACATTAGTTGCCCATGGTAGGTGGCCTTAATACGGTTTTTTATGCTGCTTAGGTAAGGGCGGAGTTTAGTGGCTACTTTTGCCTTGGGCGGAAGGTAAATAGTGACGTCCTTGTTGGTTAAATAGGGAGTTATTTCAGCTAACAAACTGGGTGGCGGATCATAAATTTTAACCGTATGGGCATCATTGATGCCTTCTTTAATGGCCTCGATACCTTCTTCTATAGCATAAGTTTATCCAGCTTTAAAGTTGACCAAATCCCGAAGCATTGTACTAAACTTTCCCTGCATGCAATAAGTTTGTTGTGGTATAGGAAATTATACAATTGCATTTGCCGAAAACATAGCCTCCGCTACTGTCCGAAGGAACGGCAGGAGGCGGTATTTAGCATGACGGCTACCGTATAATTAATCCAGCCCCCGGCTGGTTTATTCAACTTTGCTTGAATCTAACGCTTGGGCTTTGAACTGCAATTCATATAAGCGTTTATAAACCCCACCCATAGCCAATAACTCCTGATGTGTGCCCAATTGGACAATTTGCCCGTTGTCTATAGCCACAATCAGGTCAGCATGCATAATGGTAGACAGACGATGTGCAATGACCAGCGTAGTTCGCCCGTGCATCAGCTTTTCCAGCGCCTGTTGAACCAGTTTTTCTGATTCGGAATCCAGCTCTGACGTGGCCTCATCTAAAATCAGTATCTTAGGGTTTTTTAATATTGCCCTGGCAATGGTAATCCTTTTGCGCTGACCGCCGGATATTTTCACTCCCCGTTCGCCGATTATCGTGTCATAACCTTGGGACATCTCCATAATAAAATCATGGGCATACGCCAATTTAGCGGCTTGTAAAATATCTTCCGAAGATGCGTTCAGGCGGCCATAAGCAATATTACCGGTTACGGTGTCGTTGAACAAAATGGTTTCCTGCGTCACCATAGCGATTTGGGAGCGCAGTGATTTAAGCGTTACATCCCGAACGTCATAACCGTCGATGCACAACTTGCCGGCGGTTACATCATAAAAGCGGGGAATCATATCCGCCAATGTGGATTTACCGGCGCCGCTCAAACCCACCAGCGCCACAAGCTGACCCTTGTTTACCTTGAGATTAATGTCGTTTAACACTGAATCTTGACCATTGTAGCTGAAACACACGTTTTTAAATTCAATGTGTTGCTCAAAAGGGGGAAGTTCTGTGGCGGATTCTGAGTCGGCTACTTCAAGTGGGGTGTCCAATATCTCAAATACTCGTTCAGTGGCGGCCATAGAGTCCTGAAAAACATTATGCATCTTGCTCAGTTTGCGTATGGGGCTATATAACATGGCTACTGCGGCAACAAAGGAGAAAAAGGTACCGGTTGTAGTATTGCCCTGGATTACCTGCATTCCCCCATACCAGATAACCGCAGCCAGTCCAATAGCCCCCAAAAACTCCATTAAGGGTGAAAGGATTTCATCCGCGACGACTCCCTTCATCTTGATTTTGTATAGTTTTTGATTTTCGTGGTTGAAGCGCTGATTCTCATAATCTTCCATACAAAAGGCCTTTACGATCTTGGTGCCGGTGAAGCTTTCCTGTAAAATGGTGTTTAGCTCGGCTAATTTCTCCTGATCGCGCCGGCTGATTTTGCGCAGCCGCTGGCCTACCTTTTTAATGGGCCAAATAACTATCGGTAATACTAAAAAATATATGCAGGCCAGTCGCCATTCACGGTAAAAAACCACTCCCAATAAAACAATTACGGTAAATATCTGGCGGAAGAAATCGGCAATAACCTGTGAAGATATACGCGCCAATTTAGTCACGTCATTGGTAATACGGGACATAAGCACGGCGGAAGGATTTTGGTGAAAAAAAGACAGGGACAACAGCTGGATATGTTCATACAGCTTGTTTCGCAGTTGCATGATTACTCGTTGTCCCACTGAACGCATCAGGTAAGATTGGCCGAATCGGGCAAGCCCCTTAATCAGATACAAAATCAACAATCCGAGCGGGATTAACCTCAGTAATTCCTGGTTTTTGTTCACAAAAATATCGTCCATAATAGGCTTTACCATCCAGGCTATGGTTCCGTCAGCGGCTGAAACCAGTAAGGCCAGGAATAAAGCGACAAAGATCAAGCTCAAATATGGCTTTATATAAACAAATAATCGCTTATACAACAGGATATCTTTAGAAGTTTCTTTTTTCATAATGTTTATTGGTTAGTTCTGAACTTGGCTTGCTGGTTGATCGAGTACTATGATTACTCGACATTTATATAAAAAATCATGTTTTTTTGCCGCCCGCTTAATCCGTTCGGCATCCTGATTACTGACAATTACATCGCTGCCGGCTTCCGACTCGACCGCCAGGGCTTTAATCATTATAGGGTTATCGGCTACCCGCCGACTTACCTCAGCCGCCGCCATATCCGGTATGTATTCCAGCAAGCCCTGGTTTACGATATAGCTGCGGTTTACGCTTTTTGCGCCATATATTAGCTGTCCATCCTCACTTAAGATTTGGGGGGTGACAGCCGGTATCAGCTTCAATCCCCTCGCATCTATTACTAATCCGGTAATTTCCCGCATAAACTGCGGACCGTTAGCCCCTGGAGGGCTGGCCGGCCTACCGAACCTGGCCGGCCGGTGGCCGACGCTGTTGGTTGGCTGGGCAGCTAATAATGCTTCAAAAAATGCGCCTTTTAGCGGAAGCTGTAGTCTTACCTGCGGCTGTCCACTGGCTGAATCTTGTTCCTCAATGGCTTTTATCTGTTGGACAAGTTGCTGTAGCTGTGACTTAAGGTTCTGGTTACGAACAATCAGCTCTCCCAGTTGTTGCCTGTTATCTATTCTTAACGTATCTAATGTTTCCCATAGGCTTTGCTGTGCCGTATCCAGATTTGGCCCTTGAACGCTTATAATTCCCTTGCTCCAGTTGATGCTGCCGGAATCGGCGGCTTGGATTAAATCGCTGGCCAGGCTTTCCGAACATATGCTGATTATGACTACGCCAATGACCAGTAACTGATTAATTAATCTCATGATTATGTCTATAACATAAAAGATTACATGTGTTCAATAACTTGTTGCCTGACCTGTTCAGGTAACTGCCGCCGGGCTGCCATATCCAGTTCGGCAACCTCAATCGGTTTATGGATCACCATCTTTATCGGGTGGGGATAGAGCAGCCAACTCCCCTTTTGCATAATATCAAAACTTCCGCTTATCGATATGGGTAGAATCTGGACGCCGGACTTGTAAGCCAGCTTGAAGGCCCCCCGTTTAAACTCACCTACCTTGCCGTCCCGGCTGCGGGTTCCCTCGGGAAAGATTATCACCGAACTTCCTTCACGAAGCGTCGTCAGCACGCATTCCATGTCGGACAAAGCCTGGTGGCGGTTTCGACGGTCTACGCCCATATACCCCCCTTTTTTCATGGCCGGCCCCATGATTGGAATATGGAATAACTCCTTTTTCATTAACCAGCGAAAGGGAACGGGGAAAAACCCCATCAAGGCCCAGACATCAAAACTTCCCTGGTGATTGGGGAGTATCAGTTGTGCCCGTTTCGGATCGACATTCTCCAACCCCTGAACATCAACCCGGACACCGCTTACCCACAGTATAAACCGGCCCATTTTACTGGTATAATAGTGGACAAAGTCTGCTGATTCTTTAAACGGCGACAAGATCAAGCACGTTAGACAACATTTCAGCATGGCGAATGCACCTAATGTCCAGGCCGCTATACTGCGCAGATAAGCTTTTTTCGGTTGGCTCATTTATAGTAAACCCTAAGCGGGGAGCAGCATCTCCGGCCAATAACCCCCTAAAGCTGAATGATAACAGATTTAAAGGGCGAGTGTCAAGCTGCCGGACGATTTGTTTTAGGCAATAAATCTTTTAATATCAGCCGGTTATCCTTGTGGGAGCGGTTTGTTTTTTGTTGCATCTTTCGATTGGCCTGATTATAATCGATTTCAGGGTGGTTTAAGTAGTTAATCTAACCTGATCTATTCATAAATTCAGGCTGGGTTTGCAAGACACCCCTTGCGAGATAAGGTTTATAAGCCAACGTCCTGAAGAAGCAGGCTGTGCCTGCCCGAATTTTTCGGGCTTACGGGGGACGAAGTCCCTCAAGGTCAAAGCAGGCCCTGCCTGCCAAAAATATTATGAAAAAATATCTTAAGCTGGCCATAATTATCAGCCTGATGTTGGCTGCCGGTGTGCATATAGCCCGGCGCTTAGCCCCTGGTGAAGATAAGCAGAAAGAGCAAGCCGCCCTAAAGCGATTGTTTCCGCAAATACAGTCTTTCAGCGAAAAAACGGGGCAGCCCCCTTGTTATGAGGGCTATAGTATAAATGACCAAACAGAAAAAGAGCTGAAAGCGTTATGTTTTTTGACCACCGATGTAGCGCCGGAGGTCAAAGGCTATGCCGGGCCGATTAAGCTTCTGCTGGGGATGGATTCCGAGGGTGTGCTCAGCGGAATTGAAATTATAAGCCATCATGAAACCCCATCTTATGTGTGGGGGATTGAGGAACCCTGGTTTAAGGAGCAGTTTAAGGGGAAATCGGTCTATGATGCTTTTCGGTTAGATAAAGATATTGACGGAATCAGCCGGGCAACGGTTACCGTAACCGCTATAACCGAAGGAGTGAGGCGGAGTGCGGTGCGAGTCGGACGAGAGCGGTTGGGGCTTGAGATACCGGCGGCAGCCGAAAAACCCTGGGGGCGGGTTGCTTACTTTGACTTGGGATTACTTATAGGCTTGCTGGGGTTAGCGGCGCTCAGCTTTATACTTAAAAAGCAGTCCTGGCGGCTTATAACCTTAGTGGCTGCAATTGCCCTGGTAGGGTTTTACCACACTAATGCGCTCTCCAGTGTGAACCTGGTAAATATTGTAACCTATCGCTTGCCGGGTCTGGCTCAGAGCTTGTTTTGGTATATATTGATGGGGGTGGCCCTGGTGGGCGCCCTGTTTTTGGGGCGGGTATATTGTGGTTATATGTGCCCCTTTGGAGCGGTGTTAGAGTTTTTAGAAAGAGTTAAAGTTTATAGGCTTACGTTTAGCGAGCGATTAGACTATCGAGCAAAATATATAAAATATGCCATATTGTGGCTGGTTCTGGTAGCTGCTTTGGTGTTAAATAATGCCAATGTCAGTGACTATGAGCCTTTTAATACCTTGTTTACCCGGGCCGGGGATTGGCTGGATTGGAGCCTGTTAGTCGTAGCTATTGGCGGATCACTGCTAATTCCGCGCTTCTTCTGCCGCTATCTGTGTGGAATCGGATTGGGTTTGGGGTTAATATCCAAGTATAGCCTAAGGCGGCTTAAAATAAAACCAAACTGCCAAAACTGTCAACAGTGTAAGTCAGCCTGTCCCTATGGGGCGATAGACTATAAAGCGGATGGATCGTTGAGTATTAATTCGGTGGAATGTATCCAGTGCCATATCTGCTTAAATAACTGCCCTCAAGGAAATATCGGGCGAAAACAAGGGACTGCTCCATGACGCATAAGCTATCCAAAGATAATCTCAAGCGCGATGATTTGATTTTTGTTGCGGTACTGGTGCTGGCGGTATGCCTGGTGGGGTTTATTATAGGTAACAATCTCTATGACTCGCTGTATCCGCCGTTATTTACAGGGCCGGAAATTGATGTGGAACAGGTACTAAAGCAGATTGATGCCGCGGGGCTAAAGCCTACAGAGGCTCGCCATTATCGGGTGATAGAGAAAGATCGCCAGGGAAACGTTAATGAAATAAGCAGGCCTGGGCAGCTGCGCAAAAGGTGAAATCGTAAGATGCTGTAAAATAAGGATATTAAAAAATGGGGGGGATATGTGGGTGTTGTCTTATTACACTGAAGGCGACAGCTTAATCTTTTAATGGTGTTCGGATAGACCGGGCTTTTTTATCTAATTTTGGTCTACTGTTTTTTTTTTTGGTTTTTGCTTCATAACTTAATTGTTTTATTCCTTGGTTCTTGTTTTAAAGCCGATATCTCTTTTTGGTTTTTCTTCTTGTATTATAAGCTGTTTAATGGCGTCAAAGACCATTTTAAATTGCTGGTCATATTTAGACTCCATGGCCTCAATCTTTTTTCTCAAGTCCGCGTGCGTGGCCAGCATTTCTCTTAGTTTAGTGAAGGTTCTGATGATTTGGATATTTACCTGTATTGCTCTTTCGCTATTAAGCACGCCTGAAAGCATGGCAACGCCATAATCTGTAAAAGCATAAGGCGGGTATCTTCTACCGCCCCAACTTGAGGTCACAATTTGTGACTTCAAGTTTGTAAATTCTTCTTTGGTTAGTTGAAACATAAAATCTTCAGGGAATCTGTTAATGTTTCTTTTTACAGCCTGAATTAAAACTTTTGTAGGCACTCCGTAAAGTACCGCT
>JAJRUU010000129.1 GCA_024277605.1 bacterium | reverse complement strand
CGAATAATTCGGGCCTTATTAACAGCAAAACCACATCTTCCTGATAATATTAACTTTGTCAGCTTCCACACAATAATTTTCAGGCAAGCAAAGTTATCATGGACGTTGGCTTTAGATCCAATACAAAAGGGAATCTGGCAAGTCATATATAAACTTATGAATAGATCGGGGTAAGGAGCCAGCTATGGAAGTAATTACCACGCACATTAACGCCGATTTTGACTCATTGGCCTCTATGGTGGCGGCGCAGAAACTCTATCCACAAGCCAAATTGGTGTTTCCCGGTTCCCAGGAAGAAAATCTGCGCCAATTTCTGGCCATATCCAGTTATAAACTTGTCCATTATCGTCTCAAGCAACTGAATATAGACAATATCGAGCGGTTAATTTTAGTGGATACCCGGCTGGCGGAACGTATTGGCAATTTAGCCCGGATTGTCGATAAACCCGTCCTGGAAATCCATATATATGACCACCATCCTCCACACCCAAACGACTTATCCGGACAGCTAGAGTTTGTTCGGGAGACCGGGGCCACCACTACCTTGTTGGTGGAACTCCTGCAACAAAAGAAGATTCCGGTATCCGCTGCCGAGGCTACCATCTTTGCTTTAGGAGTTTATGAAGACACCGGGCTGCTTACCTATAATTCCACCACCGAAGCAGACATTAAAGCCGCCGCCCAGGTAAGAGCCTGGGGGGCGGATCTTAAGGCTATAAGTACTTTTATCGATCGCAACCTGTCAGCCCAACAGATTTTTCTGCTTAATGATCTGATTCAACAGGCTGAAAGCTACGTGGTTAATGGCGTGGAGGTGGTTATCTCCAGCATCAGCGTAGATAAGTATGCGGGTGATATTGCCATATTGGCGCACCGCTTAAGGGATATTGAAAAGATAGATGTCTTGTTTGTGCTGGTGAGACTCAGCGGGCGGATACATTTTGTGGCGCGGAGCAATCTTAAACGGGTAAACGTGGGAGACATCGCTATGGAACTGGGGGGCGGCGGACACCCTACCGCCGCTTCAGCCACTATTAAGGAATTAACCCTGGCTCAAACCAAAGATGCGCTGTTAGGGGCGTTAAAACAGCACATTATCCCTTTTCGTACAGCTTCGTATATTATGACCACTCCGGCCAAGCACATAACGGCTCAACAGACTGTTAAACAGGCCAAAGAAATGTTTATGCGCTATGGGATAAATCATCTGCCGGTAGTAGCTGCGCAGGGAGATGTCGCCGGTATCATCAGCCGTCAAATCGTCGATAAAGCTATTTCGCATAACATGGAAGATTCATTAGTGGCTGAATGTATGGTAAGCGATATTTCCTGGATCACACCACAGGCAGAGCCCGCTGCGGTAAGGCAGCTGATGTTGGAACGTCATCAACCCTTACTCCCGGTTATGGATGGGGGAAACCTGGTGGGGGTAATTACCCGCAGTGATCTTTTGCGCATGATACACGAAGACCTGGAACGCACCCCCCAGCCGGTGTATCACCGGCAAGGTATGCGGGTTTATCGCAAAAACCTGATCAGCCTTTTGCGGGAAAGGCTGCCGGAAAACATACAGCATATTCTCCGGCTGGTAGGCAAGACGGCTGATGAGTTGGGCTATTCGGCTTATGTAGTCGGCGGGATGGTGCGGGATTTATTACTTAGAACCGACAATTTGGATGTAGATATCGTGGTGGAACAAGATGGGATTAAGTTTGCCGATGTGCTGGCCCAACAAATAGGCGGCCGCTATAAAGCGCACAAAAAATTCGCCACCGCGGTGGTGGTCTTTCCCGATGGTTTTAAGCTTGATATAGCCACCGCCCGCACCGAATATTATAAATACCCGGCAGCGCTCCCCATTGTGGAACAGAGCTCTATCAAGCAAGACCTATACCGCCGCGATTTTTCCATCAATAGCCTGGCTATTCAACTTAATAAAAAGCATTATGGGCGGTTAATCGATTTTTTCGGCGGGCAGCAGGATATTAAGAATGGGGTCATCCGGGTGCTTTCTTCCTTAAGTTTTGTGGAAGACCCCTCACGGGTTTTTCGGGCTATCAGGTTTGAACAACGCTTCGGCTTTAAAATCGGCAAGTATACCCTTAACCTGATTCAACATGCGCTGCAACGCCGCCTGTGCGACAAAATGGCCGGTACCCGGCTATGGCAGGAATTGATGCTGATTTTTGCTGAGGCCCAACCGGTTAAATCTATTATTCGCATGGGAGAGTTGAACCTGTTACAATTTATTCATCCAGCCATAAAGTTGAATAAAAAGATGACCGTATTGTTTCAGAATATACACACCATGATTGACTGGTACAAGCTCCTTTTTTTAGAGCAGGAGATAGAGGGCTGGCTGGTATATTTACTGGGTATAACGGATCAACTTAGTGACAATGAAGCCCTCGCGGCCTGGCAGCGCCTGAGTCTGGGGCAACGTCACTTGAAATTCCTCTGTAGCGCTCGCAGGCAGGCGCCGGAAATTCTTTATAGCCTGCAGAAACAAAAGCTCTCCCTAACAGCCGGATATTCAGGCTATTGCAGGGAACTGCTCCCGAAACCCTGCTCTATGTGATGGCCAAGACCTCAAGTGAAGAAGTTAAGCGGATAACCTCTTTTTATTTGACCAAGCTGCAACATGAGGCTCCACAGATAACCGGCAAAGGGCTTAGACAGCTCGGATTTGAGCCCGGCCCGCAATATAAGCAAATCATGGATGCGGTGCTGGATGGCAAGCTGGACGGTAAGCTAAAAAGCCACATGGATGAACTGAAATTTGTAAAAACGGCTTTTAACCCGAAAATTTCATAAAAAGCCAGAATCTTGGGGGACACCCAATACCGGATGTTGTCAACCTGATAACCGACAACCCGCAGTTCTTTTTGGGTTTGATTGACTTTGGGGGTGCCCAGCAAAACGATTGCATCATAAAAAACAATACTGTCCGGCTTTAGAGAGTTGCTTTTCAGGCAAGTTTTGTTTGTTTTGGCCATGATACGGCAGACAAACTTTTTCCATTCAGCCTGCCAGTGGTCAAAATCCTTATGGCACTAGGAGTTTGTCGGACTTTGGGGTTCGTAGCGAGAAAAGTAAGAAATATTGCCCATTTTTTCGGTCATTTGAGGCGAATAGTGTATCTATTTAACGAAAACGAGCGGCAAAATGGTGATGTTTATCACTTTTCGCAGTAGAATCAGCTAAAGTCCGACAGGCTCCTAGTAGCCGCGATCCAGGATGCCGGTTTGGCAGGGAGAGATAATCTGACTGACAAATGGCCGTTCGGTCCATTTGCAAGGATCTGTCGCCTCTTGAATTAAGGGGAGGCACATTTGGAAAATTTTTTAGCGCCGGTTGCCATAGTTTATGAAAAGCAGGTACTTTTCGTTTTTTTCTGTGCGGTGCAAGAGCGTAGGGCCTTTTCGTAACTCCTTATAAGTAAAGGGTGTTTACGAAAATATTGCGCCCAAATTTTTACTAAAAAGTCAAGAAAATAATCGCCTTGTCCTAATGTTTTTTAAACTTTTTTTGAACTATTTACCATGTGCAAAAACCTAACCGGACAACGCTGAAATTTATACAAGATTTGCCAGACCCCTTATTGGATATGAATTTAAATCCAACGTCCATTAAAGTATTGTTTGCCCAAAAACACTTGACAGGAAGCTGATAAATCTATGTTTTTCAAGTAAATGTCGATTCGCCCATAACACGACCCAAATTTTTCGGGTGAGTTAACTCCGAAAACATATATCCCGTTGGAAGGGTAGGTCGGCCTTTTAGGCCGACACTCTATTATCCCGATCTATTCATAAGTTTATAGATGATTTGCCAGATTCCCTTTTGTATTGGATCTAAAGCCAACGTCCATGATAACTTTGTTTGCCTGAAAATTATTGTGTGGAAGCTGACAAAGTTAATATTATTAGGCAGATGTGGTTTTGCTGTTAATAATGCCCGAATTATTCGGGTTATGGCGGGCTAAAGCCCACCCTACCCTTGGTTTTTTCTTGGTCATTATTAAATAAAGGGCATTTTCGGAACAAACTCAACAGTCAAGCATAAAAGTAGGTTGGGTAGAACTTCGTTAAACCCAACAATGCCATTGATAATGTTTAAGTTT
>JAJRUU010000128.1 GCA_024277605.1 bacterium | reverse complement strand
TGTGTACCCCGTATAGCGAACTCAGCTCAGCCATGGTCTTGTCTCCCTTGAGCGCCGCCAGGGCCACCTTGGCCTTAAACTCCTTACCAAATTTCCGCTTCTTCTCCATTAATTGACCTCCTTGTTAAGGGTGTTATTTTACTACCTCTCAAAACCTTAACAAGTGGTCCAGTTTTTGGGGAGTATTATAAGGCTCAAGCGAATGGCTTACGGCTACAAAGATTTTTCGCCCGCCGTTTACATTCTTCAGCAGAGAACATCTTACCACTATTTAATTGAGGACATTTCTACTTGTGCCAAACCGGACATTATCATTTGTGGATGACACTGTTATTTGTCTCTTGTTTTTTGTTGATTCGACTTAATATTAGTAATAACCAAAACCATGGATTATTTACGCAAAAAAACTTTTTTGTTTTACGTGAATTTATATTGACAAAAGTAAAACACTGGTTTAGAATTACTTATTGACTAACCGATTGATATTAATTGAGTAATTGAAATTAAAGGGTTTTTTAAACCTGAATAGTAGTTTTATTTCAAACAAACTATACCTTTGTTCTATTACAGAGTGAGAAAGAGTGCTTTCTGGTACGAGTAGTTATGTCCCAATATTGTTTTTTATGGCGGTAGCTGGGGGTATCGGTGCTGCCATGCTTTTCATCGGTCTGCTGTGGCGTCCAAGTAACCCATATAAGGAGAAGGGTACTCCTTATGAATGTGGGATCGAGCCGGAAGGGGATGCCTGGGAGAGGGTGATCCCGCGCTACTATATATATGCGATGCTGTTTTTGGCGTTTGATGTGGAGGCCCTGTTTTTGTTCCCCTGGGCAATTGTGTTTGATAAGTTGGGCATATTTGCCTTTGTGGAGATGGTATTATTTATCGTTGTCTTGTTAATTGGCCTGGCATATGCCTGGGCCAAAGGTGCCTTAGATTGGCGGTATTAACTGGGAGGTAATAAAAATGGGATTGTTAGAGAATAAGTTACCACCTAATATCATAACCACTAATATAGATGCGGTGATTAATTGGGCCAGGAAGTCTTCGATTTGGCCTTTTACCTTTGGTTTGGCCTGTTGTGCGATTGAGATGATCTGTGCTGCTGCGCCGAGACACGATATCGCCCGTTTTGGGTCCGAGGTGTTTCGTCCTACACCCAGGCATGCTGATCTCATGATTGTAGCGGGGACTGTGTCTTTAAAAATGGCGGGTCCTACGTTGCTTCTATATCACCAAATGCCGGAACCCCGTTATGTAATTGCCATGGGCACTTGTGCCACCTCAGGCGGGGTGTTTGATACCTATTCGGTATTGCAGGGGGTAGATAAGATTCTGCCGGTGGATGTCTATATGCCTGGTTGTCCTCCTCGCCCTGAGGCATTGCTGTATGGGTTGATTCGCCTGCAGGAGAGAATCAGCCAAAAGCATAATTTAGTACGTGAGCCTATTGTAGTAAATTCTTAAAAAACACATCGGTTAGCGGATAGTGCCTTTGTTTTACAAGTGGATTAATTGAGAGATTTTTGTGGCTAGAGAACAAAACAATACAGACAATATAATCCAGTTGATCAAGGACAAGTTCCCAGCTTTTATTGGTAAGGTGGAGACTGTTTTAGATGAGACTATCGTTATATTAAGCAAAGATGCTGCTTCCGGGGTTTTGACCTTATGTCAGTTCCTGCATGATCAGCCTGATATTTCCTTTGATTACCTCGCCTTCGTTACCGCCGTCGATACTTCAAGCTACACCCCATTGCCGGAGCATGGTTGCCGATATGAATTAGTTTATCAGTTGTTTTCGATGAGTAAGGGGTGTCATTTACGGCTGAAACTCCCGCTGGATGAGCAGGATGGAGAGTTGAAGATCGATTCAGTTACCCCGGTGTGGAAAAGCGCTGAGTTTTACGAAAATGAAGTTTTTGATATGTTTGGTGTCCACTTTGAAGGGCATCCCGATTTACGGCGTATGTATATGCCTGAGAATTGGGAGGGTCATCCACTGCGTAAAGATTATCCACTAAAAGGTCGACAATAATATGTCAGAAACATTAGCCCGCAAAGAAATAATATTAAATTTTGGTCCCCAGCATCCCAGTACTCACGGAGTGTTGCGCGTGTTGTTGGCAGTAGATAGCGAGTATGTCAGGCGGGCGCAAATGCACTATGGCTACCTGCATCGAGGCTTTGAAAAGCTGGCTGAGCATAAAACCTATGATCAGTTCGTGCCGATTACTGATCGGCTGGATTATATATCTCCGATTTTCAATGCTACGGCCTATGTAATGGCGGTCGAGAAGTTGTTGGAGATAGAAGCGCCTGAACGTGCCCAGTATATTCGGGTTCTTCTTATGGAGTTGAATCGAATTGCCAGCCATTTAATATGGTTGGGGGTTTTGGCTATAGATTTGGGGGCCATAACCCCGGTTATGTATACATTTAGGGAGCGTGAAGTTATAGTGGATTTCCTGGAGGAGGTGACCGGCGCTCGCCTAACCCATAATTATATGCGCATCGGTGGAGTGAAGCAGGATCTGCCGCATGGGTTTGTGCAAAAGGTACTGGATTTCTTTGAAGGAAGCTTCTTTGATAAGATTGGCGAGTACGATACGTTACTTAAAAATAATCGTATTTTCTTGGCCCGCACCAGGGGTGTTGGCCGAATTACCGCTGAAGAGGCGGTGAATTATGGCCTTACCGGGCCTAATATACGGGCTTCCGGAGTGAACTGGGACATCCGTAAAAATGAACCGTATTTGATTTATGATAAGTTGGATTTTGATGTGCCGGTGGGCAAAGAAGGAGATGTGTATGAGCGCTATCTGGTGCGTTTGGAGGAAATTCGCCAGAGCGCCAGAATAATTATTCAGGTGCTTAAGCAGTTACCCGAAGGCGATACCATGAGTAGCGATCTACGTCTCTATAAACCACCCAAGGAACACATTTTCGATAATGTAGAGTCTCTCATACAATATTGCTATCTGGCGATGGAAGGGATTTCAGTTCCCAAGGGAGAAGTATACTTGAGGATTGAAAGTCCCCGCGGCGAGATCGGCTTCTACATTGTCAGTGATGGCAGTAATAAACCCTATCGCGTATTTATCCGTGTGCCATCTTTTGCTAATTTGTGCATAGTGCCTAAGTTAGCTGAAGGTCGGCTGATGGCCGATTTAACCGCAATTATCGGCAGTTTTGATTTGGTGATGGGTGAGGTGGATAAGTGATAACAGGTATGGCTTACATTTATAGCCTGTTTTCCGGCTTAAGCTGCCGTAAACTAATTTTAGCAGGCGCCTGTATTTTAATGGACATAGTCCATGGGCTATGTCCATTTTCGCTGAGGTAAGAATTAGATGGCTGAAGAATTGATTGCTTTAACCATAGATGATATTCAGGTAAGTATCGAAAAAGGGAGTACTATTTTAGATGCGGCCTGCAAGCAAAATATTTATGTGCCTACGCTCTGTTATCAGCCCAAGCTGACCCGTTTTGGGGCCTGCCGCTTGTGTTTGGTGGAGGTGGAGGGCTTTCGTAAGCTGGTAGCTGCCTGTACCACTCCGGCAACTGCTGGCATGGTGGTGCATACCAGAACTCCCGAAATCGACGCTATGCGTAGGACGGTGGTGGAATTGTTGCTGCTGCATCACCCGTTGGATTGCTTAACCTGCGATCGTGGCGGGGATTGTGAGCTGCAAAAGCTGGCCTTTAATCTGCGTGTTTCAGAAGATCGTTTCGGTTTTAAGGTTGAAGAGTATCCGGTTGACGATAGCAACCTGTTTATACAGCGGAACTTTAAAAAATGTATGTTATGTGGCAAATGTGTGCGAGCCTGCGATGAGGTTCGCAATGTCGGCGCTTTAGGTTTTTACCAGCGTGGGTTTAGTACGGTAATTGGCTACCCTTATAATAAATTAGTTAATTGCGAGTATTGCGGCCAGTGTATGTCTGTCTGTCCGGTAGGGGCGCTAGTAAGCAAGCTGTCAGCTTTTGAGGCCCGTCCCTGGGAGGTGGATCAGGTACGCAGTGTCTGTTCATACTGTGGCTGTGGATGCTCGGTTATATTAGAAACTAAACGGAATAAGTTGATTAAGATTGCCTCCAAAGATGGAATCGGGACTAATGATGGTTTGTTGTGTCTTAAGGGGCGTTTCGGCTATGATTTCATACATGCGGATAATAGGTTAACCTCTCCACTCTTAAAGACGGAAAAGGGTTTCGTGCCGGTAAGTTGGGCGGAAGCTTTAGAATTTGTGGCTAACAGGTTTAATCAAACAAAGCAGGACAATGGTGCAGCAGCAATCGCCGGAATTGCCGGTTCACGCTGCACTAATGAAGAGAATTATCTGTTTCAAAAATTAATGCGCGCCTGCATTGGCACAAACAACATTGATAATTATGCCCGCCTGGAGCATGCGCCCTCAGTGAGCGCTTTGATGCACAGTCTGGGGGTCGCCTCGGCTACCAATTCATTGGCTGAGTTGCGCCAAACGGATGCTATTCTACTGGCTGGCTCCAATATTACCGCTTCTCAAGTGATTGCTGGTATATTCATCAAGCAGGCGGTACGC
>JAJRUU010000127.1 GCA_024277605.1 bacterium | reverse complement strand
CCGGCGTGCTGCCCCTTGTAAATGTAGTGGTTTCGCATCATAATTTGGGGGAACTCCCTGATCTGGTGCGCTTTATCGATGGCTTAGGGGCTTATTGCACCCTGGCGCCGGTGGTATTAGGTGATGCAGGGGAGGATCCGTTGTTTAAAGGGCTTGACCGCTCGTTTGCCTTTACTTATGAAGACAAACAGATGGCTGCTCCTATATACGAAGAGCTTATTAAAATGCGTAAAACGGGCATTAAAATCCTGGATTCTACTAAGCTACTAAAGGATTCGGTGGAGTGGATTAAAAGCGGCCATCTAAAGTGGGAGTGTGACGGCGGGCAGTTGTATCTGGAGATATTACCTGATGGCGAGTTGGGGATCTGCAATGAGGTTAAGTATGGGAAAAATATTTTAGATGCTGACTTTGCAACTCATTTCGGCACAAAGGCCTATAAGGACGAAGTGAAAAAGTTACGCGCCCAATGTCCGGGCTGTACCTATCCGGTATATCGAGAGCCGTCGTATCATCTGCAATACTATGGCGTGCTTTTAGAGCGAATCGGGAGTTTCTTAAAAGAGATGAGTAAGTGGGATTAAAAGCTTGTTTTCGGCGTGAGAAAAATCCTTAACGCTTTATATAAGTTATGCTATAATATTCCGGTTATATCCGTGATGTTAATTTACAAATTGCTTAGATTGCTATACATAAGGAGATGTTTTATGTACTTTCCGGCATATCGCCCGCGGCGAATGAGGGAGACGGAAATTTTACGAAGAATGGTTCGGGAGACTCGTTTGTCGGTGGACAATCTGATCTATCCGCTGTTTGTGGTGCACGGCAAAAATGTGAAGAATGAAATCCCTTCTATGCCAGGTACTTATCATATGTCAGTTGATGTATTAGTTGAAGAGGCACAGGAGGTCGCTGGCTTAGGTATTCCGGCGATTATGCTGTTCGGGATACCCAATAAAAAAGATGAGGTGGGATCAGGGGCGTACCTCGATAAAGGTATTATTAAGCAGGCCGTGCGGGCGATTAAAAATAAAGTAGCGGAGCTGGCAGTGATTACCGATGTCTGCCTGTGTGAGTACACCGATCACGGGCATTGCGGGGTGATTACTGATGGCCGCATTGATAATGACGCCACGCTCCCGCTTTTGGCTCAGATGGCCTTATCACATGCTGAGGCGGGCGCCGATATGGTGGCTCCTTCGGATATGATGGATGGCCGGGTGGGGTTTATTCGCGATAAACTGGATAAAAACGGGTATACCGGTACTCCTATAATGTCTTATGCCGCTAAATACGCTTCCAGCTTTTACGGCCCATTCAGGCAGGCTGCGCTTTCCGCCCCAGCCTTTGGTGACCGGCGCTCGCATCAGATGGACCCCGCTAACGCACTGGAGGCTATACGAGAAGTCGGCATGGATATTGACGAGGGCGCTGATATCGTGATGGTGAAACCGGCGCTTTCATACCTGGACATCATCCACCGCATAAAACAGGTGTACGACCTGCCGCTAGCCGCTTATAACGTGAGCGGTGAATACTCGATGATAAAGGCCGGGGCTAACGCCGGTTGGATTGATGGAGAAAAAGTGATGCTGGAGGTGCTGCTTTCAATTAAACGCGCCGGGGCCGATATTATACTAACCTACTTCGCTAAAGAGGTGGCTAAATTAATCCATTCATAAAAGATCAGATACTTGAGGAAACCTTTTTGAAAAAAGTTTTCCTCAAACTCCTTTCAAAAACTTTTATCTTCAGGGCTGGGAGTGGGGGTATAGTATTCAAGTAGTAATCCCCAATCTAAACCTAAATATTATACCCCCTCCCCCAGCCCTAAGGCAATAGAAGTCTTAGGAAGGGGGTTTGGGGGAGAACCCTTCTCCAGAAGGGTGTCCACCAAGAATTTAATCTTTTTATTAAGGAAATAAGTATGCATCCAATGAGTGATAAAGAAAAAAAACATTTGCCGCGCTTAATTGCCTGGGAGATGACCAGGGGTTGTAACCTGGACTGTATACACTGCCGGGCATCGGCGGTTAAGAACTGTGACCCGGAGGAACTTAGCACGCTTGAGGCCAAGGCGCTGATTGATAATATCGCCGGTTTTTCAAAGCCGGTGCTTATTTTAAGCGGGGGAGAGCCGCTTAAGCGGGATGATGTGTATGAGCTGGCCCGCTATGGTACGGATGCGGGTTTACGGGTAGTGCTGGCGACTAACGGCACGTTAGTTACCAGAGAGGTAGCTCAGAATTTGAAGGACGCTGGTGTCCAGCGGGTTAGTATCAGTATTGACGGGGCGAACGCTGAGAGTCATGATGCCTTCCGCGGAATGTCCGGCTGTTTTGATCAGGCGCTTACCGGAATAGAACATTTAAAGTCGGCAGGTATGAGTTTTCAGATAAATACTACTATTACTAAGCGAAACATAAAGGAAATACCGGCCATTGCCGATTTAGCTATCTCTTTGGGTGCGGCGGGGCTGCATATATTTTTGTTGGTGCCCACCGGCAGGGGTAAAGAAATCGAGGGCGATGAGATCGCCCCGGCCGAATATGAGCGGGTGCTACACTGGTTCTATGATAAACATAAAGAGCTGGATATAAACCTGAAAGCCACCTGCGCCCCGCATTATTTCCGCATTATGAGAGAGCGCGCCAAAGAAGAGGGGATAAAAATTACCCCGCAGACGCATGGCTTAGAGGCTATGACTAAAGGCTGCTTAGGCGGCAGCGGCTTTTGCTTTATATCCTATAAAGGCGATGTAAACCCCTGCGGGTATCTGCCGGCTTTAGCTGGGAATGTGCGACAGCAACCGTTCAAAGATATATGGTTTGATTCCAAGGTATTTAATGATTTACGCGACCCGGATTTATTAAAGGGTAAATGCGGCAAATGTGAGTATAGGAAAGTATGCGCCGGATGCCGTGCCAGAGCCTATGCCGCTACCGGCGATTACCTGGATGAAGAACCATACTGCATTTATCAGCCTCGGCAGGCATAGCTGGCGGGGCCTGTTTTTATAGGATTATTTTTTAGATGGATCTGTTTGTTTTATGTAGCTTGAAATTCTAGTCTCTGCTAATTTTACATATTCGGCATTTGTATCATAGCCGATAAAATTACGATTGTCTTTAATAGAAGAGAGACAGGTTGTGCCGCTACCCGCAAAAGGGTCTAAAACGACATCATTTTTAAAAGTATATAATTGTATCAGCCGGTGAGGAAGTTCTTCAGGGAAGGGGGCTGGGTGCCCTATTTGTTTGGCTGATACGGCTGGAAAAGTACACACACTTTTTGTCCATTCTAAAAATTCTTCTTTTTTGATTGTGTTTTCCTTGGCCTTTTTTTTTCTTGAAAACGAGTCTTTTGAAAACACCAGAATATATTCATGTACATCTCTTAAAACTGGATTTGCTGCCGAAAGCCAACTCCCCCAGGCCGTTGAGGGGCTTGCGCTTGAAGCTTTGTTCCATATTAGTTCACCGCGCATTAAAAAACCGATATCATGCATATCTTCAATAATATAACTGTGTAAGGGGATATAAGGTTTTCTCCCCAGGTTGGCTACGTTAATACAGGCTCTGCCACCAGGCACCAGCACTCTGTAGGTTTCCTGCCAAATATTTCGTAGAAGTTTAAGATATTCTGCTAAACTCAAATTATTATCATAATCCTTGGTTACGTTATATGGAGGTGAGGTAACCATTAGATGAGTACTGTTGTCTGGTAATTCGTCCATGTTTTCACTTGATTTGCAGTATATTCGGTCTAAATTTTCTACTGGAATTTCATTTTCAATATGCGAGGTCTCTTCTCCCTTCTTTAAACCCTCATACAATCGGCTCTCATAAAATTTTGACGAATCATGATTTATTCTGCCGGGTGTTCCGAAGGAACTTGTTTTTGTTCCAGCACCTGTGCGCTTATAATTAGTTTCAGCCATTTTATGCCCTCAATAAAGACAGGAATTTTTCTGCCTTTAATTCAAAAGTTGTTTCTCGACAGGCGATATCTATTATCTTACCTAATTCATTTTTTGGTTTCATGCTTGAGAAAAATTCGAGTTTTCTTGAAAGTAAGTTTTTTGAATAAGTTTCTAATTCCCCATATGAGTCCATCCTTATAAAACCATTTGATGGGGTACGTTTTAAGTTGTCCTCATTGCCGTCTAATGGGTTAGAATTTACAGACCAAAAACCCTGAATTATACCAGCTTTATAAAGATAATCTACTTTTGACATATAACTTTTAGTGATTGGGGTATTTCCTAAAATGATAATAGGGATTGTAGAAGCATGATAGGAACAAACACGGATGTTTATGCTTTTACCAATCGCCTTTAACATAGTATCAGAGCGAAGCAGTCCGGGATTTCCTTTGTGAGTTTTAAAGTCACCCAAACAGAGCAATTGATTGTTTTTCAGTTCCCAATTCCATACTACCGACATTTTTACTTCGAAAATTGCCATGATATTAGCCACAGACTGCTCTCTGTTTTTTGTTTTACAGAAAGCTAAATCGGCAGGTGATTGAGCTGTCAATCCAATTTCGTTACAGATTACACCTTGAACGGCATAAAGACTTTGAGAATTAGCAAATTTTTGAAGCAAATCTACTGAATATTTTTCAGTAAAATTTCCAATTAAAGAGTTTCTGCTCTTAAGGGTTGACTTTTTGCCTTTGTATGTCTTTGGCCAATACGCATAATATCGGCCATCATCTCCGACATAAAACAATTGTTCAGGAGCAGCAAATGCCTGTGACTCAGTAAAAAATTCAACCTCTTTGTCTTTTGTCCAAAGCCCTTGCACGGATAATTAGCCCTCTGATTAGTTTTATTATAATACGATTAGTTGTATGAAAACAACACTTTTTACTATCCTTAGATTAATACTATATTTAGTGGTAAGTTGCAAGGAAAATCTATAAATAGTTGCAGCGAAAAGGATTGTTACTCACCGAAAAAGACCATAGCTCCTGGTGATTCTATGGAATTCAGGGACAAGGTAAACGCTCCTTATAATAAAGGTGCCATTGGCACTCGCAGCCACGCTGTCCAGCGGTATAGATTTGAATATTATGATGATGCAGCGCCGGGGCGAGGGTCATTGACCCTGTCCCCGCCCGAAATATCGGGAGGCCACGAGGGCCTCCCCTACAAAGAGTTATATAAACCATTAGCCAAAACTGTCCACGATTCAGGCAAAATCGCCCTTGATTTTATTTGAGGAATAGATTATAAAATAAGGAGACTTTCCACATAATGTTTTTAGGAGCAGGGTAGGGTGCTATCTGCTATTTTATGAAAATACGTTGACCTGACTCCATTAATTAACGCCGCAAGGCATACTTCTACGTGAGGAAACTATGAAATTCTTTATTGATACTGCAAACGTTGGTGAAATAAAGAAGGCTATGGCATTGGGCATGGTTGACGGGGTAACCACCAACCCCAGTGTGGTGGCTAAAGAGGGGCGGCCGTTTAAGGAAGTGGTTACTGAGATATGCTCAATCGTTGACGGCCCGGTAAGCCTGGAGACGGTTACTTTGACTGCCCCGGAGATGGTCAAGGAGGCCCATGAGTTAGCCAAGACAGGGCCGCAGGTGGTGGTTAAGGTGCCGATGACTCAAGAGGGTTTAAAGGCGGTTAAGATATTGAATAGCGAGGGGATAAAGACCAATGTGACCCTGGCATTCTCTGCCAGTCAGGCGTTATTGGCCGCTAAAGCCGGAGCGACTTATGTCAGTCCCTTTGTGGGCCGGTTGGATGATATCAGCCAGGTGGGGATGGATGTAGTGGAGCAGATTATCTGTATATATGATAATTATGGTTATGATACCCAGGTGATAGTCGCCAGTATCCGCAATCCATTGCATGTGGTGAGTGCCGCTATGATGGGGGCTGATATCGCCACCATTCCCTTTAAAGTCATTGAGCAGCTCATCAAGCATCCGCTGACTGATGCAGGGGTAGAAAAATTTATGGCGGATTGGCAGAAAGTACCTGGCTAATTCTATTTATTTACTCAAAAGATCGAAATTTTGAGGAAATGGATGTAGACCCCATTTATAGAGGGACTTGTCCCTAGATAGAGTTTGGTATAACTATGCCGATTTATGAATATGAGTGTCGGGCTTGTGGGCAGGAATTTGAAAAATTGGTATTAAACAATGCCCAGGAAATTGTCTGTCCCAAGTGCCAGAGTGCGCAGGTCACTAAGCAGTTCTCTATGTTTGCAAGTCACTCTGGGAGCAAATCGGCGGACTCTGGCATTTCAGAGTCTACAGCATCTTCCGGGTCAAAGTGTGGCAGTTGTACCGCAAAATCCTGCGCCAGTTGCGGTTAGCTAAAATTATTGCGTTTTTCCTGCTTTTCCTGTTCGGTCTTGCATTCGATGCACATGGTAACCACCGGCCGGGCCTCCAATCTTTTATCTCCGATTGGATTCTCACATTTCTCGCAAATGCCAAAGGTGCCATCTTTTATCTTCTCTAAGGCTTGCTCGACTTTTATCAACAGCTTGCGTTCTCGCTCCTTCATCTGCAAATGGAAGCCACGGTTAAATTCCAGGGTAGATTGATCGGTGAAATCAGCCAGTTCCTCTTTGTCCTGGGATTGATTTAAGACACCGATAGTTTCACTTACTTCAGCCAGCAGTTCCTTTCTTTTGGTGAGCAACTGTTCACCAATAGCAGCTAATTGCTTTTTGTCCATTATAACTCCTTGAGATTATTTTAAAAAGTTATCCATAAAACGGGTCGTAAAGTTTCCCTTAAGAAACTTTGCATTGTGGAATATGCGTTTATAAAGCGGAATCGTGGTTTTTACTCCTTGAATTATTAATTCGTCTAACGAACGTTGCATACGAGCGATGGCTTCTTGGCGATCACTGCCCCATACAATCAGCTTGCCGATGAGTGAATCGTAATAGGGGGAAATGACATGATTCGTGTAAGCGGCGGTATCCATTCTAACGCCTGGGCCGCCAGGAACATTAAATCCGGTAATCTTACCTGGAGATGGATTAAATCCGTTATCCGGATCCTCGGCGTTTAAGCGGCATTCAATTGCATGGCCGGAAATTTTTATGTCCTCTTGCTTATAACGCAACGGTTCACCGGCCGCCACCCGAATCTGTTCCTTGACCAGATCCACGCTGGTAACCATTTCAGTTACCGGATGTTCCACCTGGATGCGGGTGTTCATCTCCATAAAATAGAATTTATCTTTATCTAATAAAAACTCTACCGTGCCGGTGCTGAAATACCCCACCTGCCTGGCCAGTTTAAGCGCCGCATCTCCCATCTTTTGGCGCAGTTCAGGAGCTACTACCGGGCAGGGGGCTTCCTCTATTAATTTCTGGTAGCGGCGTTGAATAGAGCAGTCTCTTTCTCCCAGATGGATTAAATTCCCCTGTTCATCCCCCAGGATTTGAATTTCGATATGTTTAGGTTCCTCCAGATATTTTTCAATATATACGAAAGGCGCCCCAAAAGCAGCGGTTGCTTCAGCCTGGGCGGTCATGAAAGAATTCAGAAAGCTGGCGTCGGTATGTACGATACGCATACCTTTACCACCCCCACCACCTACGGCCTTGATTATAACCGGATAACCTATTTTGTGGGCGACCTTTTTGCCTTCATCAGGATTATCAATGCTATCACTACCCGGTAAAACCGGTACCCCGGCTATCCGGGCCTGCTCTCGTGCCCGGGCCTTGTCTCCCATGGTACGGATAATCTCGTCACTCGGGCCAATGAACTTAATTTGGCAACTTTCACATATTTCGGCAAAATGTGGATTCTCAGCCAAAAAACCGTAACCGGGATGAATGGCTTCAGCATCGGTAATTTCGGCGGCGCTAATGATGCTGGGAATGTGTAGGTAACTTTTTTTGCTTTCCGGTGGGCCAATACAAATATCTTCATCCGCAAAGCGAACATGTAAACTGTCGGCATCAGCTTCAGAGTGGACAGCTACCACCCGAATATCCAATTCATGACATGCGCGGATAATCCTCAGAGCAACTTCACCCCGGTTGGCAACCAATATTTTGCGAAACATAATTCCTCTTGCTTCTGCTAGGAGCCTGTCGGGCTTTGGATGATTCTACTGCGACAAGTGATAAACATATCCATTTTCCCGTTCATTTTTGTTAAATAGTCACGCTATTCCAGTCAGGACTGTTCGCCTCAAATGATCGAAAAAATGGGCTATATTTCTCCCTTGTCTCGCTACGAACCCCAAAGTCCGACAGACGCCTAGAATTAAACTACAAAAAGGGCTAAACCCATCATCAATCTTGGATATTAAAAAATGAATTATATAATATAATAAAGCTATTGTAAAATACTTTTATTGCAAATAGTTGGCGAAACAAACTTTTTGATTTAATAGCTTGACTTATTAATAACCTACAATTATATTGATGAAGTACATGCGATCACCTCGGGGCAGCAAATAATGCACTGGCTGGATATAACAATCATTTGTGTTTTGGTTTTCAGTTTCATATACAGCTTAAATAAAGGCTTAGTCCGTGAATTGTTCTCGCTGGGTTCGGCCATTCTGGCCGCCGTTCTGGCTATGCGTTATTGTGGTTTAGGCCACAAATATTTAGGCTCGTATATTAATACTCCAAATCTTAACAATGTACTGGGCTTTATCACTATTTTTATTGTAATAGTATTTTTGGGTGGTTTAGCTGGAAGGCTGGTCAGTAAATCCATAAAATCTGTCGGAATGTCCCCTGTTGACCGTTTTTGGGGGGGGATGTTGGGCCTGGTTAAGGGAGGCATCGTTGTCACGCTGG
>JAJRUU010000126.1 GCA_024277605.1 bacterium | reverse complement strand
CGATAACGGTTTTGAAATGCCCATCCGATTCACCCAGAAAAACAGAATCAGCATGCTGTAAGGTCTCTTCATGATGCAGCATAGCGCCAATGCCGCCAAAGATAACCGGCACGCCCATGGCCCGATACTGATCGGCGATCTACCAGGCCCGGGGAATCTGGCAGGTGAGCATCACTGACATGGCCACTAAATCAGCCTGTTCTCCAAAATCTATGGCCTGGACATTCTCATCACAAAAGCATAGCTCAATATCATCCGGAATGGTGGCCGCAAAACAGACCGGACCATGAGGCGGCAAAAAGAATTCGGTTTGATATTTTATTTTGGGCCACTTGGGATAAATAATGTTTATTTTCAAGGCATCCTACCTATGTTTTTTACCTGATCTATTCATAAATTTAGTCTGGGTTTGCAAGACATCCCTTGTGAGATAAGGTTCATTAGCCAACGTCCTGAAGAAACAGGCTGTGCCTGCCCGAATTTTTCTGGTTTAAAGCCGAAAATTCTTTTATAATATCGGGAAAGCTCAACCCCTGGTTTAATATCGCTTCAGCCTGCAGCATATCACACAAAACACCGCCCGCTAAATTTGAAGCCCTGACCAGTACCCAGAAAACCGCCGCTTCCTCGCCCGTAATGCCAACCAGCATCACCGAAGCCTCATCAAGACATATCATCTCAGCTGCCAAAGCCGTCAGGGCCGCCAACGATCGCTCCGGTTTTGCCATATAAAACAGCGGTCCTTGTAAACCAAAGTAAATCGCCGCCTCACTTAAGGGGCTGGATGGCAGCGTATAAATAAAAAGATTCCCCCGGCCTAATGTCCGGCCGTTATCCAGATAGTCTTTAAAATAATTAACATCAGCGCCAAGACAGCCAAGCTTGCTGGTAGCCGCAATGCCGATAAGCTGCTTTTGATTTAGCGGATAGCTAAGCCCGGCATCCTTCAAAGCCAGTCCAACCGCATAGCAGGTCATTTTGGAGGTGGCATCCAGCCGGCCGAAATTCTCAAACGGATAAGGAAACACATCTTTTTTGTCCGGCAGGTTTGATAGCTCTTTATTAACCCACCCCATACCACAAATAACGATCATATGCTACCCGATTATGCTGAAGCTAAAACCAGTGCGGCATTTACCCCGCCAAACCCGGAATTAGTTGAAATGGCCATTTTATCTTTAACCATGGAACATTCATTAGCGGAAACCCAACCCTGGGCAGCCTCATCGACACTTTCAAGATTGATAGTAGGCGGGACAAGCCCTTCCTTTAACGAGCGCAAGGCTATTATTGCATCAATAAGGCCTGCCGCCCCCATGGTATGTCCGATGCCGCCTTTTATTGAATAGACGGGGCAGATGTCATCCTCAAACAGCGTGCCAAAAGCCTGCATCTCCATGGCATCGTTGTAAACGGTGCCAGTTCCATGGGCGGATATTGAACCGATATCCCGCTGACTTACGTTCGCTGATTGCAGCGCTTGCCCAATAGCGTTTACCAATCCGCTACCATCGCGCGAGGGACCGGTCATGTGATGCGCATCATTGCTTAATCCCCAACCGGCTATCTCTCCCATGATTTCTCTTTGCTCCCGCTTGGCTCTTGTTTCACTCATTATCAGCGCAAACGCCGCCGCTTCGCCCAGGCTCAACCCGCTTCTTCGCTGGTCAAAGGGTCTTGAACAAAATTTGTCCAGCGCCATTAATGAGGAAAAACCTGAGAAAATAAACTCCGTAACGCTATCACAGGCAACTACGATTACACAGTCGGCCTACCGACTGCGGATGATTGAGGCCGCCTCCGCCAAGGCCGCCGTCGAAGAGGCGCAAGCCGCCGAAATAATCATTCCATCATCTTTAACCCTTGCCAGAGTGGTCAGCTTCTCGAGCAGCCGCCCTAATCGGCATTCAGAAAAATCATGGCTTCCTTCGAGCAGTTGTTTTTCCAGCAGGTCTATTTCCCCCTTGGCGGTTGCCAATATAAGCCTTGCGTCTTCAGGGATTTGGGGGGCGGCTTTATGGAAAAGCTGTTTTAACATCTGCATAGCCAGGGAATCCTGCCCGCGATATTTAAGGCCATTTATGGTAGCGGCATAATCTGATTGAAAGGCTTGTGTGCTGAAACGGCTTAGCCGGGAGATAGCCGTTTTTTTGGATAAAATACCGTTCCAGCAAGCCGCCACGCCCCAACCATAAGCGGTCAGCATCTCAGCGGCAACTACGACTGCCTTTTCCCGGTTCAATAGAACTCCCCCCCTTCCCATCTCAGGCGGCAATTGTCCAGTAATGGGGGAGAAACAACGCAAACGCTGCCGCCGACATCAGTCAACAAGCGCACGGTATAGCCACTGGCAGCGAGTTTGCCGTCACCCTTTAGCAACTGGT
This sequence comes from bacterium, assembly GCA_024277605.1. Taxonomy (GTDB): domain Bacteria; phylum SZUA-182; class SZUA-182; order SZUA-191; family JAJRXT01; genus JAJRUS01. Next base: position 6,033 of record JAJRUU010000126.1, on the reverse strand, counting down.
ACTCTGTATTAATCCGCGATCCGGCATGCCATACTAAAAGTGTCTTAATGGTAAATTCTTCGTCTAAGTAAAGCGGTGCATAATAGCCAATGTGACATTCGACAATCAGCGCCCGCAAATTTGCCTCATGGAAGTCCTTGTACGATAAACCGCAATACCGGCCAATCTCGGCTGAGCCTTCCTCAAAATAAGCTGCATATCTGCCGTACCAGACAATCCCCATAATATCGACTTCGCTGAAATGAACCCGTCTGCCGACAGAGACAACAATCGGAGCGGGCGCTTCTGTTTGTCTTTTAAAATAAATATTTTTCTTCCGTGACATTATAATTATTAAGCGCTCTACGACTATTGGGTATCAACGACAAAAGAAAGCTTTAATTTTAATTCAGCCACCTTTTGTGTTTCTCGATTAATGGAGGCATTTAATAAAAACTCATCGCCGACTGTATTTATATTTCTGCATACGCAGGTTATTTTTTCTAATGGAGAAACCGGGGACAGAAATTTAGCCTGAACAATCTCCCTTAAGCACAGCTTGCGCTTTTCCCACTGCTCCAGCATGAGCATAACACACTGAATCTGGCAAACCCCCGGCAATATTTTCTTAAGCGGAAAATGCCCCTGAAACCCAATAAAATCTTCCGGAAACACAAAATGCGCAACTAAGTCTTTAGCTTCAGTTAGTTCCAGGCCGGACATGTGCCGAATGATTTCCTGCTTAATTTTACTCATTTAGTTGTATCTCTTTCAGCCTTATGATCAGACGATAGTCGTATTTGAAATTTTTTAAAATAATCCCCTGCGGATACAGCTTCCCGTTTTTCAGCTGATACTCATAATAAGAAACCTCCCACAGCGGGCGCTTATTTTCATAGTATTTCTTTTTTACCAGATAGCCGTCAACCCCGGCAAAAACGTACTCCAGGCGGCCATTACCGGAGGTTTGTTTAAAAATAATTTCATACTTGTTTTTAATTATTTCCGCATCCGGCAGCGGGACTAAATCAAAGTATATGCGCCGGATATCCACCCCAACCGCTTCAGCTAAATCACCCTTTTTGGCTAACATCTCCATGACAAACCGGCGCTCAGTGCTGTCTTTATCACCGGATAATTCAAACAGCTTCATTCCCATCGGGTTTAAGCAAACCAGCATAAAGGTTTCTTTCTCGGTGTTTATCGCTATCTGCCCAATACCCAGGAATTCCTGCCAATTATATTCAAAAACTATACTGTTTAGCAAATTAATTTTTTCCGGGATCCCCGCTTCAAAGCGTTTCAAAACAAATGCGGGGTCAACTTGTCCCAAAGGCATGTAGACGGTCTTCTTAAAAGGGATACTACTACAGCCTGATATAATAAGGCATAATATCCATATCCCCACCAGATAGCGGTGTTTCATAGCAATTTTATTTTCTTTCCCGGGGGCAAAAAAATGGCGCACAATTGTGGCACCACAAACACCGAAGCCATATATCCCGTACTTATCCCAATAAACATGGTTATCCCCACAGAAAACAGCGCCGGATGTTTGGCAAATACCAGAGATCCGGCCCCGATAATCGTGGTCAGCGCCGCCAAAGCCACTGCCAGATCGGTGCCAATGTCTAAATCACCCCTAAATTCATAGACCATAAATATCCCATAATCCGCACAAAGCCCCGACAGAATAACGCAGGCAATCAAATTTGCCCCATTTAATGAAAGATCAAACAGTGTCATCAGACCGAAAAGCCATACCATACTGGTAGCCACCGGAACCAGGGCTATTATGGTTCCCCTGATATTCTGCAGACATAGATAGGTTAATAAAACCAGTAAAATTACGGCAACCGGCAGCATCCGCTCAATATTTCTGTAAACCCCCGCAGATATTGAGTCGGATAAGGCTATACCGGACACCAAAAATGTATCGGGATACAGCCGACTCAAATCTAACAAGGCCGCAACAGACTCTTTGTCTTCAGGGAAAAAGGAGAGCGCCCGGTATTTGTCACCTTGTCGCTGGACGAAGCGTTCTTTTAGTTTAGTCAGGAAACCACTGTTCGTAGGATCATCAGGTAGAGTGGCTGCTTTATATTCATATAGCTTATCAAAAAATGGGGAAAAGGCGTCTTTAGCTAATTGATATTTCAGCCCCTCAATTTCAAGCCAGTTTCTCAACTTTTCTGCCCGGCCTGCCTGCCAGAATTGCTTCCAGCGGGCTGCATTTTCCTGCCTGGTTTTCTCAGAAGGCCACAACGTCGACAAACTGGAAAAATTATCTACCCCAATGGCATTTATGGCCTGTTTGTAAATTATATCATTTAACTCGAGTGCTGCTTCATAACTATCACCGGTAGTCACAAATATACCCATCCGCTTTTGGCCCCAAATACTTTGGAATCGTGCTTCCTCCTGTAATATTTTAGCATCAGTACCATCAAGTTTCTTGATGTCACTGTCTAATTTAACCCGAAAAGAAAGCGCCAGAAATACCAGCGTCAACAATGCCCAGACGATCACACTGAGGTTGCTTGAGCATTTAAAGCCGCTTATTATACCCAGTTTTTCTAAACCGGCAAAGCCTTTGTTTGCCGGTAAAAAATGAGGCAGCACAAACAAAGAATAAATAAAGGCTAAAACGATGGCTAAGATGGAAAAAGCAGCCAGTTGATGATAACCCTTAATCTCAGAGGAGAAAAAGGCGATAAACAGCGCAATTGTGGTTACTGCCCCGGCAAATACAGGTAACCGTACCTGCTTAACCGAGTCAAATGCATCCTTTCCCAATCTTACGGCAATATATACGTGGATTGCATAATCCACCGAGATACCGGCCAGCACCGCACCTAACCCTACCACCGAATAAGAAAGCTTCCCCCAAAACAAATAGTACAGATTAATCGACAAAATAACCGCAGACAGCGGAATTAAAAATATCAGGATTGAGCTGACATCTTTTAAGATAACCACGAATAACGTCAAGAAGGCAATGGAAGTAATTACGCTGGTCAGCAAAATATCGCGACTCATTCCTTTTTTATTGCTTAAGGTGTGGGAGTGCCCACTTATTACGCTGGCAGATATATAATCCGGCAATTGTTTGAATTGTTTATCCAAAGCGCTAAATAGTTTTTCAGCGCCCAAAATATCGGTAACTTGAACCGGGGTTTTAGCTATCAGCATGGCATGTCGGCCATCTTTACTGATAAAATGCCCATCCTCAACGTTAATATTATATCCCATGTGAGCGGATAACGCTTTTAGCTTATCAAGCGCCAGCAGATTTAAACCAAGGGGATCGCTACGCACCATTTTATTCACGAAAATACCGCCCGGCTTCAATATTTGGCGATAAATATTCCCTAGCCTCTCCGAAATACTTTTGGAATTAATTTGAGTGTCTATATAAGCTAAATCTTTTGCGGAAAATATTTGAGGGGTATGCTCCACAAGGAAATCCATGCTTTTCGTCATTTCGGGCGCAGACATGCCCACCACGATCTCACTAAACAGAGAGTGGTCCAGGTGAGCCGCCAGTTGATCAACGGCCAGCAGTAAGTCTTTTTTGTCTTTGTCCGCAGCGGTTAGCGACAAAGAGATTACTACTCGATTAGAAAGGTTGGAATCCCTTAAGAAATTAATGCTGCGGGATATATCCTTATCAGCAGGCAGCATTAATTCAATATTATCATCGAAGCGAACCCCGAAAAGTCCGCCAATGGCAATAATATTTAACAGCCCGATAACACAAAGGCTTAAGCGGCTATTATTCTTAATAAAATTATAGATGAGCCCAAAATATTTATCTAACACCTATCTATTCCCAAAACGACGGATTATTCTGACCGGCGGCACTCCCACATCGCACTATCGATAGGTGCATCAAACACAGTGTTTTCCATATAAATAGTTGTTTTGTCACCACTTACATCCTGAATTTTTATCCACTTTAAATAGCTTTCATCTTCTAAAAAACCAATTGTAATGCTTTGTACAAACTTTTTAGTCAACGATTCCGGCTTAGGCACAAATTCAAGCATGGCCGGCTTTCGCTTTAAGATATGCACCTCATAATCCTTCAAAAAAGAGGAATAGTTCCCCTTAAACCAGCCGTTCAAATAATCGAACATCGTGCGTATGACCGGGTTTTCAGCAAAAGAGATTTCCTGCACCTGATCGGTATCCTCATCCCACTGCTTCAGAGCCTTATCTGTAATAATCACGGAGTATTTAAGGGGTGCATCAACATGCCAGGCAATCCTGGCCGGTTTTAGCAGGTAAAGCCGACCCTTAATTACCAGCTTGTTTTGAAATGCCGCTAATTCCTTTTCTTGAATGAACTCCGCCTGTAAGCTGTTAAAATCAGCTGTCTTTGCCTCCAACTGTTGTAAAAAATCAACCACCGCATGGGGTTGATTTATTTTTGCCGTTTCCGCCTGTGCCGCCGATGTATTGTCAAACAACAAGCCGCTCACCAAAAAAACCGCTAAATAAAATAACCATTTTCCGCTTTTCATGCTACTGCATCCCTTTTATGCCAGACCGTTATCTCGCCTTCGGCAAGCAGCTGTTCGCCCTTGTAAACCTCACCCCTTATAACCCCCAGTTCACCATAATCGCAAATTTTATAAAGAGAGGCCCGCAGTGTATCACCCACCCTGGCCGTACCGTAAATTTTAATTTTCCTGGCCCCCAGCAAGGAGCCTTCCAGCGGGGTTTTGTCTTTTAAATTTTTAAAACCCTTAAGCGCAGCCATCGACTGAGCAATAATTTCAAGGTAAGCCACCTCGTCAAGCATTCCATCAGGCCCCACAAATATTGTATCCTTTGAAATAGTCACCTCGGTCGCAGATGTTTTTTCCCTGACCGCTACTAATTTATCCACCATGCGCATTGGCGGCTTGTGGGGCACAAGTTTATCGGCATCAAGGGGTAGCTGGATAATATGGTCAAGTTTAGCGGCGTTCATCCAGCATGATGGGTCTGAAGCCAGATAATCCCCGGTCACTTGATAGGCTACTCCCCGGCAGCCATAGCACCTTTCCAGTTTCTCACATTCCCGGCAGGGGCCTTTTAAGTTTTTTCTATAATTCTTGAGTTCTTGAATGACCTCGCTATCTCTAACAATCTCACTTAGTTTCTGCTCTCTGACATTACCCACCGGCATGCTGATCCCCACACACGGCTGCACCTCCCCGTAAGCATTCACCAGGCATGAGTATAGCTGTCGCAGGCACTCCCTCCCCAACAAGGGGGGCTGGGGTCTCCAATCGTGGCCATATTTGTGGCGGTCAATTTCCAGTATCTGATAGAATAGCTCCCGAATCCGTTGCGCATCAACCGCTAAGGAATAATTGTCTTTAGCTTTTCCTTGAGGGGTAATGATCTCAAAATAAGGAATAATAGCTTGATCCTTGAGCCACTGCCACATATCAATAAGCTCATCTATGTTTTGGCTGCAGATAATCGTACTAATTCCCAGAAGCTGTTTTTCGGTAGGATACCCGACTTCTTTTAAGTTTTTAAAGGCTGTCTGTATTTGCCGGTAAGCCCCCTTTTTACCGGAGAGCATATCCTGAATTTTTTCATCAAAGGTATTCATCTTCAGCACCCCGAAAACCCCATAATCCAACAGTCTGCGTGCCATGGAGCCGTCTATGTCGGTACCGTTGGTAAAAAGCCTGACATTCAACCCCTGCTGTTTCATAAACCGCAGCATATCCATGATATGTGGGTATAACATAGGCTCCCCGCCAAGGACGATGATAGTCCTGGCTCCCAAATCCTTGGCTTGCAGGATTACCCGGCGGAATTCCGCCTCAGTCAGCTCCTCAGCATAACGATGCTCATCATCTAAATAGCAGTAGACACAGTTAAAATTACAGCGGCGGCTAAACTCTATCTCCATGGTCAGCAGCCTGTTTTGCCTTGCGGCAGCTTTTATTTCCTGCCAGGAAGGCTCCAGCAGACCAATGTTCATATTACACTTTGCTATGACACGCCCTCCTGTCTATAAAACGGATTGATTTTCTGGAGTTATCCGGG
>JAJRUU010000125.1 GCA_024277605.1 bacterium | reverse complement strand
CAGGTGCGTGGTTGCCCGATTGATCAGGGGGAATTTTTAAAGGTTATTACTGCCGTACTTACCGGACAGGAACCGCTGATACCCAACTATCCGGTATGTATGGAATGTCGCAGCAAGGGCAATGTGTGTATGTTCGATAAGGGGATGACCTGCCTGGGGCCGGTAACCAGGGCCGGATGCGGGGCGATATGTCCCAGCTACGGTAATTTCTGCTGGGGCTGCCGCGGTTTGGTGGATGATCCCAATGAAACATCCGAGAGAGAACTACTTGAAAAACACGGACTTACATTGGAACAGGTTACAAAGGCTTTCCGCTTTGGCTGCGGTTTTTTAGAGAAAGGGAAAGGTATAACCGATTCAGCAAAAACATGAGCCTCCGCTTTTGGCCCAAAGGGGCAACAGGGGGCGGTGAAAGCAAGCGGAATTTTGCCATAATTAGTCCAGGCCCTGCCTGGCTGGAGACAATTAAAGATGCATGATTTATCCATTGAATCTGAATTTGTAACCCGCGTAGAGGGTCATGGCCATATAAAAATAAAAGTGGCCGATGGGGAGATCAAGGAGCTTAGGTTTGAAGTGCCTGAGGCCCCCCGTTTTTTTGAGGTAATGCTGCGCGGCCGCACCCATCAGGAGGCGTCATTGATTTCCTCACGCATCTGCGGTATCTGTGCAGTAGCGCATAGCAGCGCATCCCTGCTGGCCACAGAAGCGGCGCTTGGCATAACTCCCTCGGAGCAAACCGTACTGCTGCGCAAGCTGAACCTGGATGGGGAGATGCTGCAGAGCCATATCCTGCATATATACTTTTTAGCCGCCCCCGATTTTTTGGGTGTTGGCAGCGTCATTCCCCTGGCCGAAAGCCACCCGGAGGTGGTAAAAAGAGCCTTAAGGATGCGTCAGCTGGCGAATGACTTATGCTGTACTATTGGGGGTAGACATGTACATCCTATTTCCCCGGCGCCTAACGGATTTACCAAGCTGCCGACTATCGATGCTTTATTGACGCATAAAGATAAATTAGAACAATCAGTTGAAGATTTAAATGCCAGTGTAGAGCTGTTAAAAGGGGTTAAGCTGCCGGACTTTGAGCATCCCACGGAATATATCTGCCTGACAAACCCTGATGAATATGCGGTATATTCCGGCGATATTTTATCATCGGTAGATGGTATTACGCCGCTGGCTGAATATAAGCGCAAGATTCAGGAAAAGGTGGTACCCTATTCAACCGCCAAACACGCTCAGGTAGCGTCTGCTCTTGCAGATAAGGGATCATTTATGGTGGGGGCGCTGGCGCGCTTTAATAATAATTATGACAAACTAAAACCCCAGGCAAAAGAGGTGGCCGAAGCCCTGGGGCTGCCGCATCCCTGCCACAATCCCTTTGCTATTACGATAGCCCAGTTGGTGGAAACGGTACATTTTACTCATGCGGCCATAGGACGCATAGAAAAGCTGGCGGAGCGGGGTATTCGGGAAGAAAACCGTAGCTATAAGCTACGGGCCGGGCAAGGGGTGGGAGCAGTGGAGGCCCCGCGGGGCACGCTGTATCATGATTATACTTATGATACAGCCGGTGAGATTACCGAAGCAAATTGCATCATTCCCACCGCCCAGAACCTGGCAAATATAGAATTCGATATGCGGTATATCCTGCCTCAAATATGGGATAAGCCGCGTGAGGAAATTACCCTGTTGCTGGAGATGCTGGTGCGGGCGTATGACCCTTGTATTTCCTGCTCCACGCATATGCTGGAGGTGGAGTTTGAATAACAACCAGGCAGGGGTCAATGACCCCAGGCCTGGATTAATTATGTGCCAGCTGTAACTTGCTAAATTCGCCTCCTGCCGTCTCCGGGTCTATGACCCTTATAGACGGAGGCGGAGCTTAACATCTCTAGCAAATGCGATTATATAATTTGCTATATAGTAAAAAATTTACAATGTATAATTAATTTCAGGATCGGCTTAAGGAGCATTGAACATGGCACAGGCAGTTTGTATTTTAATCGTAGAGGATGATGCTGACATATTGGAGGCCATGAAAATAATCCTGGAAGATGGCGGCTATGCGGTTACGTGGGCTATGGACAGCGCTGAGGCCTGGCAACAGATAAAAGAGGAGCTTCCTGATCTTATCCTTATGGATGTAATGATGAAAACCCCGGATGAGGGGTTTCAGCTTGCCTACCAGTTAAAAAATGATCCTCAATATAGTAGCATTCCCATTCTTATGGTTACTTCAGTCACCCAGAAAACCGGCTTTCGCTTCTCCCCGGAAACCGACGGCGATTTCTTACCCGTTGAGGGTTTTATTGAAAAGCCCGTTAATCCCCAACAGTTGTTGAGTAAAATAAAGCAGCTACTGCAAAAAACAAACAAATAATATCTTGACAAAGTGGAATAAACGGCCCCTTATAGTGTTAACTGTGAGTTTGGCTGGTACAAATCCATATATCACCCTTGCCTTTTGTGACAGGCCATGACAGACTTAATTCAGCAAAAGGACGTTTCTGAGGAAGGCGCAGACCTCCTCCAAAGTCTGCAGTGGCTGATAAGATTGCACTGGTTAGCTATTGCGCTGATATTTATTGCCATATTGTTTGTTCAACATATTTTTGGCCTGGGGGCGGCCTATTCTCAACTCTGGTTGTTGACCGGTGTAATACTATTCTACAGCATGGGTTTTGCTGTTTTAGGGTGGTACTTATCCGGGCTGCCGCAGCTTAACCAAAAGCACATTACGTGGACCAGATGCAGTATATTTGTGCTGATTGTTTTGGATCTGATCGTACTTACCCTGATGATTCATTATACCGGCGGCGCTGAGAATCCGCTGGTTTTTTTCTACATATTTCATATGACCGTGGCTGGTATTATGTTTTCCCGCCGGACGGCGTATTTGTTCAGTTTGTTGGCGGTGTGTTTGCTGGGGCTGATGCTGAGCCTGGAATATTTTCAAATTGTTCCCCATTATCACATGAATGGGTTTTTGCCTGTTGAGCTCTACCGTGAGGGTTCGTATGTCCTCGGATTGGGGATAATAGCGGCCATTACCATAATGGCGTCGGTCTATCTGTCTACCACCATAATGACCCGCCTGCGCAGGCGTGAACTGGAGTTAGAGCAAGCCCGCCAAGCCCTGTTGGAAGAAAGCCGAAGCTGTGAAATATCTTTAGCCCAATTGAATCAACTGCATAAAGAAAAATCTGAATTCATGCGCAAAGTTGCTCATGAACTTAGAGCGCCCCTGGCGGCCATCAAGAGCTGCCTGCAGGTGGCTCGCGAGTATTATCCCGCTGAGTTAACCGGCAAACCCAGGGAAATGATCGAGCGGGCTGAACGCCGCTCGGATGGATTATCAGCGCTGGTTAAGGATTTACTGAATCTGTCCCGGGCTACCGAGTTTTCGCTGGCTGCTAATTTTCAGTTATTACAACTGGATAAACTGCTTAAAACGGTAATAGAATTCTGTCGCACAAATGCTCAGGAATTAGGGGTCCAGCTTGAAAGCCAGCTTGCACCGGGAATTGAGATTATGGGCGACCCACAAGGAATAGAGGAAGTGTTTACCAATTTTCTCTCGAATGCAATTAAATATTCCCCTAAAAACACAAGAGTGACCGTTACCCTGAGGACGGATGCCAAGTGGGCCTATATTTGTTTTACTGACCGGGGTATCGGCATTGGCCCGGAAGATATGCCGTTATTATTTACCGAATTCTTCCGCGCCAAGAATGCCAAGGCCCTACATGTTGAAGGGACTGGTTTAGGGTTGGCCTTAAGTAGGCGTATTGTGGAGGCTCACGGGGGAAAAATCAGCGTAGAGTCTACCCTGGGAGAGGGAAGCGCCTTTAAACTCCAGCTTCCAATTAAACAGGCCTGAACCCGCAGACAACAAAACATGGGATGGTTTATTGCATTAGCAGCCGCAGGCTTTAGCCTACGTATAATAACGCACCCTAACGGGGGCGGCTACCAAACATTATGGGCGTGTCGCCCAAGCCGTATTAGGGGGATTCCCCCTACGCTCCCGTTGGTCGCTACCCCCTTTTTATCAACTAGATAGCGAAATTATGTTTTGAAAATTTTGGTCATTTAGGTTATTCAGCGACAGTTCCATTATAAAAGGAGAGTAACTACGTGAAATCAAAGGTATATTTTATTGACCTGCGCGCCAAACAGAAGCAGAATCTATTTTACAAAATAGAGCAGTTATTAAATACAGCCGGGATCAAAAGCCTGGTCACAAAGCAAGCCTTAGTGGCGCTGAAGCTGCACTTTGGAGAAGACGGCAATTTAAGCTATATTCACCCCCGGCTGGTGCGCTGTATGGTTGATATAGTTAAATCCTGCGGCGGGCTGCCCTTTCTGACCGATAGCAACAGCTTATATGTAGGCAGCCGCTCAAATGCGGTGTGTCATATGCACACCGCCCATAAAAACGGGTTTGGCATAAGCATGCAGGATGCCCCGGTGATTATTGCCGATGGTTTGCGGGGAGCGGATGCTGTAACGGTGGAGATAAACCAGCGGCATTTTAAAACCGTGGATTTAGCGCAGCAGGTATGCCAGGCGGATGCCATGCTGTGCCTGACCCATTTTAAGGCGCATGAGCTGACCGGTATTGGCGGAACGCTTAAAAATATCGGCATGGGACTTGCCGCAAGATCGGGTAAGCTGAGTATTCACTCTACGGTAACTCCTTATATTGCCAAGGAGTGTATCGCCTGCGGCGCCTGTGTCGCCTATTGCCCGGCTAATGCTATTTCGCTCACCGGCCCCGATGGGAGAGCTTCCATCAAGGCGGAGACTTGCATCGGTTGCGGCCAGTGCCTGATCAGTTGCCCGGAACACCACATCCACATTCGTTGGGATGAGTCTGTGCATAATGTACAGCAGAAAATAGTCGAATATGCCTATGGTCTGCTGAAGGTAAAGGGCTTAAAGTCATTATTTGTAAACTTCATCACCAACGTTACCCCTGAATGCGACTGCTACAGCCATTCTGATGCTTCGATTGTGCCCGATATCGGCATTGTGGCCTCATCTGATCCGGTGGCTATCGATCAAGCCTCCGCTGATCTGGTAAATAAAGCCCCGGGTTTAATGGATACCGCCTTAAAAGGCGCCTATAGAGAGGGCGGCGATAAATTCCGCTCCCTATATTCGCATATTGACTGGACGATTCAGCTGGAATACGGTGAGAAAATCGGTTTGGGTAACCGACAGTATGAGCTGGTAAAACTAGCTGACTGACCGACAACCTATCTCTCCCTGTTGTTTTTGGATGTGGGGTGTGGCCCGGAAATCCTAACAAGCTGCTACCCCTTAGTATCGGGCGGTTAAATTATCTGTAGGCGATTAGCACATTAACTGATCTATTCATAAACTTAGACTGGGTTTGCCAGACCATTTGTGAGATAAGGTTTATGAGCCAACGTCCAATAAACCTTTGTTTGCCCAAGGGGACAGGAACAGGAAACTGATAAATTTATATTTTTCAGCTAAATGTCGATTTGCCCATAACAAGACCCGAATTTTTCGGGATTAAAAGTTTTGCTTAAACAAAAAACGTATGTTAGAATGTAACAAATGAGATGAATTGGGAAGTGCTTATAAATTGGAGAGAGGGAGATGCTTAATATAGGTGAGCTGGATCAAATAGCGCAATTTAAAGCTTTAAACGCCGGGGAACTTAAAGAAATATCCCAGATTATGGATAAGAGAACCTATCTGAAGGGAGAAATTATATATAAGAAAGATCAAAATGCCGACCAATTCTATTTGATAAAACAGGGTGAGGTTGAGATAGGGGAGACCACTGCTTTAAAGTCGTCGCATATCAGGCTTACGCTGGGTCCCGGAGCTTATTTGGGGGGACTTTCCCTGTTGGCGGGCGCCAGGCATTCCAATACTGTCTGCGCATTAAACGATTGTGAGTTGTTAATCTTTGAGCGGGCCGGATTTGAAAAGCTGATCAACCAAAATCAAAGTTGTGGTTTAAAAATAATGCGAGACCTCATCATTTATCTCTGCCTCCGTATCCGTAAGATTAGTGAAAAATATACGGATATGGTAGATTATATGATTGATGGTGAATTTTATGATAGCCGACACCATATGGCGATGACTGAAAAAAGCTCAGCTCCGGCAAAAGCCAAGAAGCTAAGTCCAATTACAGAAAGAGAGCTGGAAGGGATTTCCTTGTTTGCAGATTTTTCCGCTCTTGAGAAAAAGAATATTGCCCGGATAATGACAGGCTGTGATTATCTGGCAGAAGAGCTCATTTATGAAGAGCATACTACAGGTGGGAAGTTGTATATCATAAAAGACGGGGCAGTCAAAATCAGCAAAAGAGTACAACAACACAGGGAAGTGACTCTCTCTGCGCTGGAAGAAGGTAAATTCTTCGGGGTGCTTTCTCTGCTGGAGGAGACAGAACACACGGCCACCGTCGAAGCGATTAAGAATAGCCGGATTCTAATGATTGATAAGCCGGGCTTTGAAGAGTTTATAAAGCAAGCGCCCGGTTGCGGCATAAAGATGATGCGTTATATCTGTCAAAATGTATATCGCTTATTGAGTAAAATCGAACAGGACTACGATTATACCTCTAATTATGTCTGGGAGAGCGGCCCTTACTATCTGTAATTTATCCTGCTTTAGGGAGCGCTAGGAGTCTGTCGGGCTTAAGTTGTCAAAAATAGTGAACAAGCCGCAATTAATAAATAAATCCGCAGACAAACGTTTTTTAATTATCAACCTGATACAAAAGTCGGTTTTTCCGGCAAACTTACGCTTAAATTTAT
>JAJRUU010000124.1 GCA_024277605.1 bacterium | reverse complement strand
TATTATCTGTAATGTCAAGGGATAAACATTGACATGAATATATGTATTCGTATCTACAATGCGAGCGACAAAACCTAACTATTGTTTTTTAATTTCTGATAGTTATCTGCTAAAAAAAGGGGAGTGCGTGGTCAAGATGAGCTTTAAGAAAGGGGGCTATGCCCCCCTCAGTTTGCGGGAGAGGTAATCGTAGGCTTCGTTGATCTGGCTTAAGCGCTCATTGGCGATTTTGGTATATTCTTCACCCAGGTGGGCTACCTTGTCGGGATGATTTTTTTTGGCTAATGCACGATAGGCACGCTTCAACTCATCTGCGGAGGCGTCGGAACTTACTCCCAATACCTGGTAATAGCGGTCATCATCCGGTATGAATTCCGCTTTTACACTGCGATGTTCGGCGGCTGAGATGTGAAGTTGCGCCGCAATCCGGTCGATTAAGGTTTGTTCGCTGTCCTTTACCACCCGGTCGGCGTAAGCCACCATGTACAATAGTTTAAGCAGCAGCAGGCGGGTTTGTGAATTGGATATTTGATAGAATTGCTGACATAGTTGATTTATGTCCAGGTTAGTCCGTATGGCCTGTTTTATCAAATTCTTGATTAATTCCAACTCCTGTTCCCTGTATTTCAGGTTAGTCTGAAAAAACCTCCTGATTACAGCTATTTCATCCTGGTCTACCTGCCCATCGGCTTTGGCTACTGCGGTAAGCAAGGCTACTAAATTAGCGGTAAAAATAAATTCAGCATATACCGGTTGAGTGTAAATGCGCTGGGTATATCTGGGAATAGCTCCCTCCGGTTTTAAATCTTTTGTGTAATGACCGATCATGCCGCCGATCAATGCTCCCAGCGGACCGCCTAAAAAGAACCCGATACCGGCGCCGATTAATTTACCTTTAAAACTTGGCATTATTTTGCTCCTGCTTTTCTATGTAGAGGAAAGTATAAGACCCGACTTATTCATAAATTCAGGCTGGGTTCGCAAGACATCCCTTGCCAGATAAGGTTTATGAGCCAACGTCCTGAAAAAACAGGCTATGCCTGCCCGAATTTTTCGGGAAGAATATACGAAGTATATAACAAATACTTGCACATTTTCAACCAGAATAATCATAGCAAAAAATATTTTTGCTCTTTATGGGCTTTGTGGTACATTAGCAGCATGCAAATTTTATGTATTGATATAGGGCGCGGCACGCAGGATATTTTACTCTATGACAGCGCAAAGCGTATGGAGAACTGTATCAGCCTGGTGCTCCCTTCCCCGGTGGTCCTTATCCGCCAAAAGCTGGAACAGACTATAAGCTCCGGGCGCACGCCGCTGCTTTATGGGGGCAATATGGGTGGTTTTGCGCTACGCCCCTATGTTGAACAGCTTAAAGAACACGGCAAGAAAATTGTGCTGACTTATGAGGCGGCTAAAACCTTCAATGATTATCCTGAAGAGCTGCTGCCGCTTGGGGTAAGTTTGATTTCCGATGACAGGTTGCCGGAATGTATGTCGCAGGCTGAGTTTTTTCCCATTAAAACCGGGGACTTGGATTTAGAGGTTATGCTGGCTGGTTTTGACACATTAGGCATATCGCCTAAGCTCGATGGGATTGCGCTGGCCGTTCAGGATCATGGACAGGCGCCGCCGGATATGAGTGACAGGCGATTTAGATTCCAGCACTATCAACGCTTGCTTAAAGCCGATATCCCACCGATCGACTGGGCTTATATGCGCTCAGATATCCCCGCTTATCTTACCCGCATGCAAGCGCTTGCAGACAGTCTGCCAAAAGATTTACCATTACTGGTAATGGATACCGGCATGGCGGCGGTAGTGGGTAGTCTGGAGGATCAAACGGTGGCTGCCGCTCAGAACAAATTGCTGGTTAATATCGGCAATGGCCATACGCTGGCGGTTTATTTGCAAGCTGGCCGAATTACCGGCCTATGGGAGCATCACACCCAGCGGCTTAGTGCACCTCAAATAGATTCCCTGCTCGATGACCTGATTAATGGCAGCCTGGACAATGAAGATATTTTTGCCGACGGTGGGCATGGCGCTTTTATAAATAGCCCGATACATAAGTCAAAAAACCCTGAATTAACCTGCCTCACCGGACCTAATCGAGCGCTTATGGATGGGTATGATTACTATTTGGCCAGTCCCCACGGCAATATGATGCTTACCGGCGCTTACGGCCTGCTTAAAGCCTATCTTGCAAAATATAAGTTGCTGCAGCCATAAATCAGTACCTATTACCCGATTATTTCTCCCATTAAATAAAGCTATTTTTAAAATGCGGAATTTATACCTGAATTAACAGCCGAAATTCAGCTTCCTGCCGCGGCATTATGGCTTAAAACAATCTGTTCTCACCCCACACGCTACATTGCAACTCATATCCGGTATAACGCAGTTGATGCGATACGTTTCTCCAGAATCTACCCATTATTGTGCTGATTCTCATATAACTATAGTTGCCCTCACTTAGTCCTAGGCATATATAATGCACCTGATAATGTGTAGACGTTGTTATATGTATTCTGTGGGCATTGTGCAGCAAACACCAAGAACGATACAACGGCAATCAGCGAGGGGATACAAGATGTCCAATAAAATTCTATATGCTGGGGATGATCTCACTAACATGGCCTTAGATAAACCAGGGGAAAAAGTAATGGTCTCCAGGAAATCACTCAGGAAATTATCTGCCATGGCCAAACTTAACAATATTATCAACAAATCTCTGGACGCACAAAAAGTACTCCACGCTTCAATAAATCATGTAAAGAGAGTGCTTGGGGCCGAATACGCCACCATATATAAATTTGATAAATCACTCAAGGTGCTTATACCGTGGAGCTGTCAGAAGGGAAAATCAGATTGCCACAAGAATGAGGCTGAAAGATGTTGTAAGAATGATGCTAAGCTCCTGAATATGGGAATGACTATAGCAGACAAGGCGTTTAAGGCAGGCAAACCCCTCTTGGTAATTGATACTCCTACTATGACTTCTGTTATTTGTACGCCCTTAATAGTAAAGAACAAAGCAATCGGGGTTTTACAGGCCACAGTTCACCAGGCACAAAAAGTTTTCAACAAGGCTGATTTACAGTTGCTTAAGCACATGGGAAGTCAGATTTCTGTTGCTTTAGAAAACTGTATTTTGTATGAGGAGAAAAACCACTTAAATGAACGCCTGGAAAGCCAGGTAAGCGAAAGAACCAAACAACTCTCGCTTATGGTTGATGCCAGTCGGGAAGGCGCAGCATCATTAAGTTTAAAGCAGGTATTACATATATTTTCCAAGAAGCTGACTGAATTGCTTCCCAGTACCTGTTGCCGTATCGCTCTTTTAGATGCTGCAAGAGAGAATCTGGTGATTAAATCGGCTCACCCGATGCGCAGCTTAAATTGGGCTTCCCGCCTGAACCAGGTCATGCCACTGACAACATTTAGCTTGTTCGATAAAATTATACAATCTAAAGAATGCATGGTGCTTCAATACAAAAAACATCAAATCGACCTTTCTCCTCAAGAGGAAGAAATCATATTCGAAGACAGATTTACCTCTACCCTCATTCTGCCACTAACTGTAAATGGGACAAAAATTGGAATTGCTCTGTTGCATGAGATGAGGAACTGGAATCGCTGGCCGTTTGACCAACAAAAGACCAATCTGTGTTTAGCCTTAAGTAACCAAATGTCAGTCTACATAAAAAATGCCCAGTTATATGAATATATTCGCAATTTCTTCATGGATACCATAAAAGCGCTTGGGACGACCGTAGATCAAAGAGATCCTTATACCAGCGAACACTCTAATAACGTGAGCAAATATGCGGTACTTATTGCCAAGCAAATGAAATTGTCCCTCGGAGAGATTGAGCGCATCAGAAATGCCGGTTTATTGCACGATATCGGCAAGATCGGTATCAGTGACAATATTTTGCTTAAACCCGGGAAATTTACCCCGCAAGAGTATGAAATCATGAAAACGCACCCACTCAGGGGGGCCAATATTTTAAGTTCTATAAAGCAGTTTAAAGAGGTAATTCCTATAATAACCCATCACCACGAACGTTACGATGGCAGCGGTTACAACAGCCACCTCAAGGGAGAAGAAATCCCCCTGGGAGCCAGAATATTAGCTGTGGTCGATGCCTATGATGCAATGATTTCTAACCGGGTTTATAAAAAAGCCAAATCCAGACAAAAGGCATTATCGGAATTGAAACAACTGGCGGGAACGCAGTTTGACCCAAAAATAATTAAAACTTTTTTACAGGCGCTAAACAAAGGAGAAGTAATATGAAATCCGCTACCGCTTTGCCCGAATAATTCGGGCCTTATTAACAGCAAAACTACATCTTACTGATAATATTAACTTTGTCAGCTTCCACACAATAATTTTCAGGCAAGCAAAGTTATCCTGGACGTTGGCTTTAGACTCTTTTTGATAATAAGTCCAGGCCATGCCTGGTCTGGCAAACCATATATAAACTTATGAATAGATCGGGTTTGTAGCAGGATCCAGAAAAACAAAAGGGTACCTTGAAAAATTAGAGTTTTTCAAGGTACCCAAAAAGCTAAAGCGAATCATAAGCCGAGTTCTGTTCCCAGACATTTACTGTCCGGGCGATGATCATTTATCTGGGATGCCGGTTACCCGACACCTCATGCGACCTACCCAGGGGCCTCGAACGGGCAGTCCTGCAAACGCCCCTCTATTTGGTCTTGCTCCGAGCGGGGTTTACCAAGCCAGGCGAGTCACCTCCCCTGCTGGTGCGCTCTTACCGCACCTTTTCACCCTTACCGGCAACCTGAATCAGACTGCTTAGGCGGTATGTTTTCTGTGGCACTTTCCTTAGGGTCACCCCCACTGGGCGTTACCCAGCGCTCTGCCCTGTGGAGCTCGGACTTTCCTCCCATGCTAAAAAGCATGCGCGATCATCTGATTCGCTTTAGCACTCTTACCTGATCTATTCATAAATTTAGTCTGGGTTTGCAAGACATCCCCCGTGAGATAAGGTTCGTTAGCCAACGTCCAATAAAGCTATGTTTGCCCGAGGCGGTCTATCAGGAAGCTGATAAATTTATAATTTTCAACTAAATGTAGATTTGCCCAGGACAATACCCGAATTTTTCGGGTCTTATGCTGACAGGTGTTCTTTTACCGCTTTATTCGCCAATTCGTCAGCTTCTTTGTTTTCCTCGCGCGGGATGTGAGACAGCAGCACCTGCTCGAATTTTGCCACCCAACGCCTCACCTCGATATGTAAACTTTGTAAGGCTTTATTCTTTATCTTATATTCTCCGTTATACTGTTTCACCATCAGCTCGGAATCGGAGAAAATCTGAAGCTGACGGCCCTTTAAGCTGTCTGCCGACTCAAGGGCCAGCAACAGCGCATTATACTCAGCCACGTTATTGGTGGCTTGCCCCAGGTAGCGGTTCACCTCACTTAACAAGCGCCCGCTGTCATCGTAAATCAGCGCCCCCGCCCCTGCTCGTCCGGGATTCCCCTTTGAACACCCATCTATATATATTTTAAATTTCATGTTTTTTTAACTTTCTTCCGTATTGGAGCGGCTCTCGGTGTATAACATCCGCTGACAATTGGGGCAATGATAAACTTTTTCGCGCTTTTTAATCTCTTCGTAGGTTTGCGGCATAATGCGAATAAAACACCCCTGACATATTCCATCCTTGGCTATGGCTAGCGCAATCCCTCCCTTAGATTTCAATAATTTCTCATAACCGTTCATGAGATTGCTTTTTATACCTTGGGTTAGTTCTTCACGCTGTTTTTGCAAGGTTTGCTTATCTTTTTGATGACTTTCCAGCAAGGCTTGAAACTCTTTCCCCTGTTGTTCAACCTGGTTTTGTTTCTCCTTAATTTTTTGTTGTGTTTCTTTCATCTGCCGCTGTAATTCATCGTTGGCTTCCATCAGCCTCAATATTTCCTCTTCCATCTTCTCCCCAGCGGCTTTTGATATCTCTATTTCGTGCAATAGGCTCTGATATTCACGATTAGTTTTTACGCTCAACACCTGTCCCTTGTATTTCTTGACCTCGGCTTCCTTGGCCTCTAAATCCAGCTCATATTTCCTTCTTCTTTTCTGAATTTCATCACAGCTGACTTTAAGCTGTTCAAATCCCTGTTGATATTTGAGCCATTCCTGTTGTAATTTTTCCTTGTCTTTTAATATATTTGCAATTGTATTACTGTGGTCCTTAATTTGTAAGTCTACTCCTTGTAAATTGATTAATAGATCTAAATATTGTCTCACGTAACGTATCCCCTTGTTTACATAAAGCAAAACACATCTTCGTCAATTTGGCTGGCCAGTACCGCTACTTTATGGTTTGCCGCCGCAAGCGCCCGGCTTAACTTAGTTACCAGCTCAGCGATCACGACTCTCTCAGAAGGGCCATGTCCTACATCTACCACGATTAAGCCTATAGCCATAGCTTCAAGCGCCTGATGATATTTAATATCTCCGGTAACCAGCACCTGAGCGCCAGCTGCTTTAGCTACTGATAGAAGCTGCCCGCCACTACCACCGCACAGCGCCACTTTGTCAACTGTAGTCTTAGAATCACCGACTAACCTTATTCCCGCCAGCTTTAAATCTCTTTTGAGTCGGCTACATAATTCTGCAACCGTCAACTCGCCTGGGAGTGACCCTATCCGGCCCAACCCCCGTGTTTTACTCCAGTTTTTCACCGGATAAACATCACAGGCCACCTCCTCATAAGGATGAACCCTATATATAGCCTGCATTACCTGGGAAATTTTCTCCTTGTCCACTAAACTTTCAATGCGCACTTCAGGAACTTGATTTAATTGTCCTTTCTGTCCAATAAACGGTTGGGCATCTTGTGCCGGTTTAAAGGTACCGGTTCCCTCTGACCAAAATGAGCAACGGCTATAAGACCCAAATTGACCCGCCCCAGCGTCAGCCATAGCCTCATACACAGAGATAGCATGATCTTTTGGGACAAAAACCACTACCTTATGTAATTCTTCAGCTTGTGGTTGCAACACTGTTACGTTTTCAAGCCCAATACGCCTGGCCAATACATCATTTACCCCACCCGGGGCCACATCCAGGTTGGTATGGGCTGCATAGACGTTTAACTCAGCTCTAACCAAGTCCCTTATTAGTGCACCCTGAGGGGAAGAGAAATTTAAATCAGCTATTGGGATATGAAACAGCGGGTGATGGCTTACTAATAACTGCGCCCCACCTCGGCGGGCTTCCTGCACCACAGTCGGCAGCACATCCAAACAGACCAGGATCTTACTTATAGCGGCCTCAGTATCCCCCAGCTGCAGTCCTACCCTATCCCAACTCTCAGCCCAGGCCAGAGGCGCCAACTTGTCCAATAAGGATAAGATTTGATTGAGGGGCACTCCCATGAAAACACCTTAGCGGATATTCACATACCTGGGGGTCATATACCCCGAGGGGTCAGGGACCCAAGGGTCAGGGACCCAAGGGTCAGGGACCCAAGGGTCAAGACCCCTTGGAGTCAATGCCCGGGGGCTATGCCCCCCCAGAAAAAAATGTACCTTTTGGGTCAGAGACCGAGGGGTCAGTAACCCTTCTCATACCAAGTCGCATTCAAAATGATACTAATTTCTCACTCGGGTAGGTCGGCCTTTAGGCCGACCAAAGAGCGGAGGGCTAAAGCCCTCCCTACCCATTTAGTATATGTTTGATTGCAACTTGGTATCAGGCGCACTTAAAGGGGTCAATGACCCCAAAATTGGTGGGCCCACCTGGACTCGAACCAGGGACCGACCGGTTATGAGCCGGTGGCTCTACCAGCTGAGCTATGGGCCCGCTAAACTTCAGGGGTTAAAAACCCCAAGGGGTCAAAAACCTCCCCTGGAAACAATTTTCCATATCTTAACCGAATATCAACAAAATGTCCAATCTAAATTTCAAAAAACGGATAAAAATCCGCCCCTTTTTTTGGATAACCGCCGGCCTATTGCCCAGAGCCTAATTCCTCGAATTAACCGCAGAGAGCGCAGGGGTTCGCTGAGAAAGATTAGAAAGGATAGGCAAGATAAAAGGGTCATTGACCCAAAGAATTTAATTAATCCCTGTCAAGATTCTTTTCCCTCTGCGTTCCTCAGCGTCCTCTGCGGTTAAAAATCCTCCGGGAATGATAAGCCAAGCTGGGTTTAGTTATCTTCCCAAAGAGACCCCGCCGCCCAATCCTTGTAGCCGGAAGCCGTGCGATTATACCCCCCGCTAACTGAGGAGTTGGAACCGCTAGCCGTGTTATATCTCCCCCCGCTGATTGATGATACAGCGCCACTGGCCGTGTTATACTCCCCCCCGCTGATTGAGGATATACTCCCGCTGGCGGTGTTACCACTCCCGCCGCTGACCGAGGCGTAGTTGTAGCTAGCCACGTTACCAGTTCCTCCGCCGACGGAAGAGTAGTTGCCGCTGGCCTCACTCAGATACCCCCCGCTGATCGAGGAGTAGTTGCCGCTGGCCATGTTACCACCTCCCCCGCTGATCGAAGAGTAGTTGCCACTGACCGTATTATTAAGCCCTCCGCTGACTGAGGAGTCAAGGCCACTAGCCGTGTTGCCATTCCCGCCGCTGACCGAGGCGTAGCTACCACTGGCGGTGTTGCCTGTCCCCCCACTGACTGAGGAGTAGCTACCGTTGGCCATATTAGAGGCTCCCCCACTGACGGAAGAAAAATCGCCACTAGTTTCGTTCCCATTTCCCCCACTAATGGAGGAGTTGAAACCACTGGCCGTGTTTATTTGCCCCCCGCTGACCGAGGAAGAAATGCCGGTGATGGAATTCCGATAACCGGCCACCAACCCACCGTAGCTGCTATAGGTATGTTTCATGCCGATGATCATGTTGTGGGAACCGGTGCGTATCTGACCACTGGACTCATTATATCCTACAATCAAGTTGCCCAAGCCGTTGATCGCCCCATTGGTAGCTCCGCTGCCGCTTTTGACTTGTACATTGACCCCACTGAAAACCATATTATTCCCCACCAGGCTTACCTTGGCCAGCAGGGTTTCCAAGGCCACAATACGAGCCTCCAGCGCATCCACCTGAGCCTTGGTGTAATAGCGATCGTCATGCAGGTGGGCTGCCGCAGCAAAGGCCGCCGCATGCTGACCGTCCACCGTATCGGCGTCGCCAGCTGTGCTAGCGTTGGCAGCCTGATCAATGGTAATGTTATTCGGTATCTGGGCATCGGTTACCGAATCGGACAGCTCAGAGAAGCTGGCGGTTTTAGTATGATGCGCGCCAGGAATACCCGCATGGATGGCTATATCGGCATCAATCTCGGCTGACTCTTCCAAGGCAGCAGCATGTACACCATCCACTGTATCGGCATCGTCAGCCAGGAACGCCTCTTCAGCAAACAATGCCCAGGGGGCTTGCTTTATCTGCTCCCTGGCGCCCTTCACCACCCCATCCAGTTCAATCTCCAGCCATAGTTGCGTATCCTTGGTCAGGGCGGCGGTATTGGTAAAATCTACTTTAAATCTAACCATACCCTGCATGGATTTACTGAAGTCATGGTCCGCCGACCAACTCCCGGCCGGAAAGGTCTGCGAGGCGATAGGGCTGGGGGCCAGCTCCGTCTCATAGATGTTGAAGCTAACCGTACCGGGCGCCCCCACCAGCTGACTCAGGGGCACATCCTTCTCCAGCTTAATGCCCGCTTCAACTGCCGAGGCTGAAAAGACTACGGTCAGCACAACTAAACCAACCAACAGTTTTTTCATAGTGGTTTCTCCTTATCATTAAAGGTTTTTTTAGTTAACCCAGCCCCCGGCTGGGTTTTCATTGGCTGATTTATTCATAAAGCTCAAAGAAAATTCACCGCAGAGGACGCTGAGAAACGCAGAGCAGGCACAGCCTGTTTCTTGGGAAATTTCAACCGGATAAAACTGGGTTAGTTTAAATTCTTTTTGTCCATCTCTTTTAGTTTTTCCTTTGCGAACCTCCACGCTCTCTGCGGTTAATCTTCTTCTATTTTTATGAATAGCTTGAGTTATAGAAACCTTCACCTTCTTCCTCTGCATTCCCTGAGACAAATAATCCGGGGCATAAACCAAAAAAGACACCCCTTCCACTCTACAGGGACAAATCCCCGAAAATTGTTCTTATTGCTGGAATTCTGAAATATATCTGAGATAGTTTAGGATACTAAAATTTATCATTAATATCAACAAAAACTTTATTCCAAGCGTTTTTTAGTATCCGTTTGCATAATGGGAGTGGCTTCAAAGGAGCAACTGGTTAAAGTAAAAGGGGTGGGAGAAGCCGCTGCCTGGCCTTTATCCAATGTTATGGCCAGGTCAGCGACCCCTCCCACCCCTTTTAGTGGAGGTGGAATACGGCAATATAGGGCGGTTATATACAACACCCATCTAAAAAATGGGGAAACTTCAAGAAAATTCGGCGGAATGTCCAGTGCTTAATAACAAAAACTTTTCAGCCTTTTGCTGCGGCTGGGATGCCGCAATTTACGCAACGCCTTGGCTTCAATCTGCCTAATACGCTCCCGGGTAACATCGAAATTCTGGCCGACCTCTTCCAGCGTGTGTTCACACGGCTCTCCGAGACCAAGCCTCATGCGCAACACCTTTTCTTCGCGATAGTTCAGGGTGTTCAGCACCTTATCCGTTTGCTCTTTGAGATTAAGACCAATTACCGCTTCCATGGGGGAAACAACCCGTTTGTCTTCGATAAAGTCTCCCAGGTGACTATCCTCTTCTTCGCCAATAGGGGTTTCCAGGGAAATAGGCTCCTGAGCAATTTTCATTACCTTGCGCACCTTATCTACCGGCAGATCCATTTTTTCAGCAATTTCCTCAGGTGTAGGCTCTCTACCCATCTCCTGCACCAGTGACCGGGATGTCCTGATTAGTTTATTTATGGTTTCAATCATATGCACCGGGATGCGGATAGTGCGGGCCTGATCAGCAATGGCACGCGTAATTGCCTGACGAATCCACCAGGTGGCATAGGTGCTGAACTTATAACCTCGACGGTATTCAAATTTATCTACCGCCTTCATTAAACCGATATTGCCTTCCTGAATCAAGTCCAAAAACTGCAATCCTCGATTGGTGTATTTTTTAGCAATACTGACCACCAACCGCAAATTAGCCTCTACCAGTTCACGTTTAGCCGCCTCGGCTTCCCGCTCGCCTACCTCCAGATTATGTAGGGTGTTTTTCAACTCCTCAGCCGCAGCGCCGGCCTCCAATTCACTGCGTTTGACACTGCGTTGAGCGTTCTTAATAGCACGATCTGTTTCCTGCAAGTCCTCACATGAATAATCTTTAACCTTTTGGCTATCACAGCTTTTATCCTTAGCATAACTTTTAAGTAACTCGTGAAGCGTAGCAGCACTCATGCCGAGTTTTTCTTCATAAAGAGTGATTTCCTCCTGGCGTTGCTCAAGTTTGGCCATCAAACCCCTTATTCTATTCACAAAACGATCGATCTGAGCCGGCCCAAAGTTAATTCCTTTAATAATCCTCACCATCTGAGATCGATTTCGCTTTAAAACCTTGATCAGGTTTTTCTGCTCTTCTTCTGCTAAATTTTTATGGAATAACCGGCTGTCAATCTGCGCAATCTCATCATCTAACCTGGCGAGTTCTGCCGCTGATTTGACAAATCGCTCCTTCGCTATATCCTCATTATCTCTAACTGACACATCTTCATCATCATCAGCAAGTAAAATATTACCGATACAAATTTTACCCTGCAACACCTTATCGCTTAAACAGATAATCTCTTTAGCGGTTACTGGTGCATGAGTAATTACCTTTTCCATAATCTTTCGGCCACGTTCAATCTTCTTGGCAATTACAACTTCTCCCTCTCTGGTAAGCAACGGAACCGTACCCATCTCTCTCAGATACATGCGAACCGGATCATCGGTACGACCGGCAGCCTCGGTATCTATAATTATCCCCTGTTCTTTGCTGACAGGTTCCTTCTGCCCATGGGTTTGATCTTCGGCTGCATTATCTAATATATCAATGTCCATAGCCACAAACATGCTGAAAATATCATCTAACTGATCAGAGGAAATCATTTCAGACGGCAAAATATCATTTACCTCATCATAGGTAAGGAATCCCTTTTCTTTACCTATACAGATCAGCTGCTTAACTTCAGCAATCCTGGTGTCTTCCATAAATATGTTCTCCCTTAACCCGAAAAATTCGGGTTTTGTTATTGGCAAATTAACATTTAGTTGAAAAGTATAAAATTATCAGCTTCCTGATCTGTCCCATCAGGCACACAAAGCCTCATTGGACGCTGGCTCATAAGCCTTATCCCACAAGTGATCTGGCAAACCCAGCCTAAGTTTATGAATAGATCGGGCTTAAAGACGCTTTTTTAAGCTATTCATCCCACGTTATTTAAAAATAAAGCGGGTTTCTTTTAAGTCGGCTTAATAGTGGCGGGGAAATTCCCCGTTTTCATTTCCTTCATTAGCTGATCACACTCATATAAAGGTTTCGTGTCAGCAGTGGATTTCGTCTTGCGATGTAACTCCTTTAATTCACTCAATTTTGTTTTAAGCCTTCTTCTATGTATCACCTGGATGCAGTCAATGGCAACTCGTTCCGCATTTTCAAAGCGCTCATGCTCCATGGCAACTGAGCTAACAAAGGCTTTTGCCGCTTCATCTTGTAATCTGCTCATAAGAGCGGTTACATCTACCTCTTCAACATCATGCTCCTCTTCTTGCAAGGCCTTAAATATTGCGGCATAAACCGCAGAAGTAAAATCATGTGCCTGTAGCTGAGACAGCGCTGATTGTTGAGTGGATGGGTAGCAAATCATTAACTGGATCAGCATTTTTTCTGCAAGCTGTGTAGCTGATCCTGAGGTATCTCCCGATATAGATGCCGGTTTATCTATTTTACGTCGGCCACTTTCCACTACCTTTCTTAGTTCCTGTAACAAAACTCCTTCTTCTATATTCAACCTCTCTGCTAATTGTTTCAGATAGCTGGTACGTTCTACCTGATTATTAATACTGGCCAAGACAGGTAATATCTTATTTAAAGCTTCAATTTTACCCTCTATACCATTTTGCTTACTTTGAACGATGGACTGCTCTATTACAAAATCCAATAAGCTGACGGCTCGTCCGATACACCCTTCAAAGCCGCTTGTTCCATAGGTGTTCAAATAGCTGTCCGGATCACCTTCAGCTTCCAGAGCAGCCACCCTGACCCGTAACCCACTCTCTAAAAATAAGGCCCAACTCCTGGCAGCAGCTGAAATGCCAGCGGTATCAGAATCAAAAAATATAATTACTTCTTTGGCCCATTGCCGGAGTTTTCTCACCTGGGCTTGGGTGATAGCCGTCCCCAGCGTAGCTACAACATTAGTAAAACCGTACTGGTGTGCGGTAATAAGGTCTAAATAACCCTCCACTATGATGGCGGATCCACTTTTCCCTATATCTTCCCGCGCCCAATTAAGGCCATAAAACCCCTCTCCCTTATGATAAAGCGGAGTATCTGGTGAATTAAGATACTTAGGCTGCTGCTCATCATCCAACGTCCGCCCACCAAATCCGATTACTTTTCCCTGAGCATTATATATAGGAAACATCAACCGCTGGCGAAAGCGATCGTAAAAACCTGCTCCTTTTGAACGGGGGATAATCAAACCAACCTGCAGAAGTTTCTGAGGGGCAACTCCCTTGTTTGCCATATATTGCAGTAAATGGTTCCAGCCGGAAGGCGCATAGCCCAGCACAAATTTCTCTACACATTGAGTAGATACCCGTCTATGGGCTAAATATTCCCGGGCCAATGCCCCTTCTTGCTTATTTAATAACTGCTTATAGTAATCGGCTGCCAATTCGTTTATGGCAAAAAACTGTTCCCGCTCTTTTAGCCTGGCTAACTCCTGCGATGTTTGTTGCTGGTGGGATAATTCAACCCCGCAACGATCAGCCAATACCTTTATGGCTTCATAAAAGGAAAGATTTTGATGTTTGGCCACAAAGCTGAAAACATCGCCCCCCGCCCCGCAACCGAAACAGTGGAAAATCTGCTTAGCCGGATTAACCGCAAAGGATGGGGTTTTCTCAGTGTGAAAGGGACATACGGCATAATAAGAACTTCCTCGCTGTTTTAAGGGAACATAAGTGCCGATTACCTCAACAATATCACAACGATTGCGAATCTCCTCAATTACCTGATGAGGAATTCTGTTCATCCGGTAATTCGCCCTTTCTGTAGCGGCCTTTTTACCCGCTTGAAACCCGAACAGCAAACCATTTCCAATTCTTCTTTCTGCATCAATTTGTCCAGCATTAAATTCATTCCCAGGTTATCGCTGGCTATATGCCCGGCAATTATTACATTAATATGGTTTTTTTCAGCCTCTTTATAGTGGTCTTCACCAATATGCATACCCACTACAGTACCGATATCGGTTTTAGCTAACTTCTCGAACGCCTCTTTACTTCCCCCTGTACCCCCTGTCATATCCACAAATACTTTACCGCAGCGGTTCTTTTTAGAGCCGACCAGTATTGTGGGAGGGGCATTATTCTGTGCTGCATGTTGATATTCCGGAAGCTCAAACACCAGATCCAAAACCTGCCCTACCGTATCCGGCGCCTGCCGCTCGATTGTATCCTGCAAGTAGCGGGTTACTCCATTATCTGCCGGGGTATGAATACACATCATGGGTATATCCAGTAAACGGGCTACATCAACTGCCCGATTGTGATTAACCGGCATAATTCTCCGCTCAACCTCTTTTATACGCTCTCTTAAGATACCCTCCGCCACATTAATAGGCACTCCAAATTTGTTCAGGATATCAGCCTGCATGTGCATTACCTCATAAAAACCAGCCAGCGCTCTTCCCTCAGGGTGGTGCGAGATAATCAAGTCAACTTTCTGACCCCTGTCATTTAAGCGTTCCGCCAGCAAAACCTCGCCAATTTCTATGTCTATGCCCACCAGTATCCGTTTAACATCCATTTCTGCATCACCATAAAGAACCCTGGTATCGGCGTATGGATTTTTTAATCTTTCCTGGTCAAAATATTTTTTATCCTCGGGTTTAAGCTCTTTATAGTCCTTTTTTACCGTTTCCAGCTCTTTTTGTACTCTATCCTTACCCCTGGGATCAGCTGTGATACCCCAATTTATAGCAAATTGATAAATATCTTTTAACTTCAAACCGGACACCTCCACGGAATTAACAAGAATACTTCCACCTTGTACGTAATATTTATATCACTACTTTTTATACTCAAACACTTATACTCTAACAGAAATAACTCAAGAAAATGGCCAAAGCGGTGTGAAACTTATAAAATACAAGACCCAACTTCAAGAAAGCTAATCCACCCACTTTCCATAACCCATACAGCCCCAGATACTTTTTTGTACGGCGACTGCTTACACCTCTTTGTTGCTATATATATCTACTGTACTTATTATGATGGTCTCGTAAAAAGTCGTCATTCCCGCCCCCTGCTTTCGCAAGGGTAAACTCCAGCGGGAATCCATCCTGATTTTAACTATCGTAAAATACTGGATTCCCGTTTACACGGGAATGACAATAATCCGTGTTTTTTGACTTTTTACGAGACCATCTTATCTGCACTAAAAATTTTAACGGTAAAACCTTTTTGAATTTTTCTTTTTAGCCGCTATGGCCTTCTTTTTGCGCTTTACGCTTGGTTTTTCGTAGTGCTCTCGCTTTTTAATTTCCGTAAGAATTCCAGTCTTTTCACATTGTTTTTTAAACCTCCTGAGCGCATTTTCAAATGGCTCATTATCCTTTACTCTCACCTCCGGCAAATAATTCCCCTCCCTCCTTTTATGTTAACCGTTTTTCATGAATTGTTCTCGGGGAACAACAAAGCACTCAAAAACTCTAAGTATAACAACCCACACCTATAATGTCAAGCACCGCACGTGCGTAAATTCGTATAAATTCGTACTAATCTTATTTTTCGGGCTACACCCTCCATCATAAATAATACCATGTAATTTAGAATAGTAAAGCGGTTTCTATTAATTACATCTTTTTGGATTGCTATAAGTACCCACCCTTTTTTACATTTGATGACAAAAATGTCGAATTACCCCCTATCCTAGAAATATATATAACACCTGTAACTGTTTAGAATCCGCCTATGACTATGAATTGTTTTATGAAACTATCTACTTTAAAACTGCTTTAAGTAATTTCTTGACAGTATCAATCAACAAGTATACAATTACAATTAATTAGCAGTTTAATCGGCTGTTCATTTTGAGGCTTTTTTAGCTGCGTTGATATTGTAATCAACAGGTGGTTGTGCAATTAATGGCAAATAAAACTTTTTGCTGCGCTTGGCTGACATAGAAACAGTCTACACTTTGACCTCTTTTTGGAAATATTACTCAATAAATGTCCCACCAAAGGAAGTTACCTCCTTTTTACATAAAAAAAGCGGTGATTTTATCTAAACGAAGTAATAATCGGATTTGGTCGTGTTATGCCTAAAACTAAAAAAAAATATACGCCGTTTGTTACCACTATAGTTGTTATTATTATGGCTACTGTGCTAATGACCTTCCAGATTCGGAGCGGGCAGCGTCCCACATTTATAACCAACCGTATAATATATTTATACAGCGCCTGCCATAAATTGGCAAATTATGCAATCCATCCGGTTATTGAACTATGGGAAACCTATGTCTGGTTGGTAGGAGTCAAACAAGATAGCGTTAAGCTCAAAACAGAGGTAGACCGGCTTAAAGAGATAAATAATCATTATTTGGAATACAAAATGTAGAATCAGCGCCTGCGACGGCTGTTGGAGTTTAAAAAAGAGGCTAGTATCGTCGTGTTTCCCGCTCAAATAATCGGCAAAGATCCCTCTAATTGGTTCAAAACTATTATCATAGACAAAGGTACTGACGATGGCATAAAAGAGAACCAGGCAGTAGTAACGCATCAGGGAGTTGTGGGCCATATTATAGAGGTAACTCCCAAAGCGGCTAAGGTACTGCTTATCTCTGATCAAAATAGCAGTGTGGCGGTAATTATCCAGGACAACCGGACTGAGGGAATCATGCTGGGAATGCAGCATGGACGCTGCAAAATAGATTATCTGACCAGAACTGCCGAAATACATGAAGGCGATATGGTAATCACCTCCGGTCTGGGCGGGATATTTCCTAAAGGCTTGAGAGTCGGTGCAGTAACCCAAATTAAAAAGAAAAGTTATGGCCTCTTCCAGGATGCCGAGGTGCACCCATTTGTGGATTTTTCAAAACTGGAAGAAGTGCTGATCATTCGCTGATATGATACTCTATATTAACCCCGCCAGTTCATTAACAGATCGGGCTTATCCTTATGAAAAACATGCTAACTGTGCTGGTGGTTTTCGCTGCTTTATTTATTCAAACGACAGTGTTTGATTTCTTCACTTTGTGGGGCATTAAACCCAATTTAGCACTTATTTCAGTAATCTACTTCGCCTTATTGCACGGAACAACAACAACTATCGGAGCCGGTATTGCTATAGGCCTGCTTGAGGATATCCTGTCCGGGGGATTGATGGGACTCAACCTGCTTATTAAACCGCTCATTGGTTATATATTCAGCCTCATAGGCCATCAAATGGTGGTGGTCAATCCGCTCAACCAGGGAGTCTTAGTCTTTTTAGCTAGTTTGCTTAATGGGGGGCTAACCTATTTCATCCTTAAGTTTACCCCTATAATCATCCCTGGAAAAGCAGTTCTCTTTAAGCTTATCTTCCTGCAGGCAATTTATAATGGATTATTATGCCTTATACTATTTCCAATGCTGCAAGGTATATACCGGAGTTCGGATAAAAAGAAAAAGTCGGTGATACGTTAACCCGAAAAATTCGGGTCTTGTTATGGGCGAATCGATATTTAGTTGAAAATTATAAATTTATCAGCTTCCTGTTCCTGCCGCCTTGGGCAAACAAAGCCTTATTGGACGTTGGCTCATAAGCCTTATCTCGCAAGGTGTCTTGCAAACCTAGGAGTCTGTCGGACTTTGGATGATTCTACTGCGACAAGTGATAAACATATCCATTTTCCCGGTCATTTTCGTTAAATAGTCACGCTATTCGCCTCAAATGATCGAAAAAATGGACTATATTTCT
>JAJRUU010000123.1 GCA_024277605.1 bacterium | reverse complement strand
CGTACAATAATTTTTGGCTCAGCCCAGCCCCGCAGCTCAAAGTGATGATGGATTGGAGCCATGCGAAATATTCGCTTACCGCTTATCTTGTAGGAGGCCACCTGTATGATTACCGACAGGGCCTCGATCACGAATACCCCGCCAATAATCACTAACAACAGTTCGTGTTTGCTGACTATGGCCACAGTACCTAAGGCTCCCCCCAAAGCCATAGCGCCGATATCTCCCATAAACACTTGTGCCGGGTAAGCGTTGAACCATAGAAAACCTAAACTGGCTCCCAACATAGAGCCACAGAAAATACTTAATTCCCCGCTGCCGGGGATATGGGGGATCATCAAGTATTCGGCAAATTTGGCATGTCCGGTCACATACGTTAGAATAATAAAGGCTACAGTAGCAATCATAACCGGCCCGATGGCCAACCCATCCAACCCATCGGTAAGATTAACCGCATTTGCGGTGCCCACGATTATCAGAATCAACAAGGGCAAATAAAACCATCCTAAATCAGGATAAACATCCTTGAAAAATGGAATTGGCAGGTGGGTAACCAGATCATTCACCGGATACATCATCAAATACAATCCGGCGGCCAGACCCACCAGGCTCTGCCAGAATAGTTTCTGCCCAAGGTTCAACCCCCTGCGGCCGGAATGCTTTAGTTTCTGCCGATCGTCGATAAAACCGATGATTCCCATGAACAGGGTAACTCCAAGTACCACCCATATATACCTATTAGTCAGGTTAGCCCACAATAATGTAGGTACAAAGATGGAAATTAAAATTAAAATCCCCCCCATACCGGGGGTATCTGCTTTGGCAAGATGGCCTTCAGGAACATATTCCCTGACGCTGCCATTTGCCGGATAGCGTTTTAACTTCTCAATTAACCACGGCCCTAAAATGAAGCTGATAATAAGCGAGGTTAGAATGGCGTACGCCATTCTAAAGGTAATGTACTTAAAGACATTAAATATCGCATAGCTTTCGTGCAAAGGATATAAGAGGTGATACAGCATGTTACGCCTCAACCAAACCAGCCGGAGGGGTCATTGACCCCGGGGCTGGCTTAATCTCATTTTAGTCATTACGTTTAGGTAGCAAATTAATTGCTACGATATCTGCTCTAATAGCTGGCGGGCAACTTCGCAATCGTCGAAGGAAACGGCTTTATCGACTAAAATCTGATAATTCTCATGCCCCTTACCGGCCACTACTACCAAATCGCCGGCCTGAGCCATATCAATCGCTTGATGGATAGCCCAAAACCTATCAGGACACACCATATATTCATTGGAAGTTTTGCTGGACTCAAGCATTCCTGTTTCTATCTGATTTATAATCAGCATCGGATCCTAGCTGCGAGGGTTATCTGATGTAATAATGGAATAATCACTTAAAGCCCCGGCCACCTTTCCCATTTTTGAACGTTTGCCAACGTCTCGCTCTCCCCCACAACCAAAAACGGTAATCAGGCGGCCGGCACAAAGCTTGCTCGCGGTAGTCAACAAATTCAGTAACGCATCATCTGTATGGGCATAATCCACAATTACGCCGAATCCTTGCCCACAATCAACAGATTCAAACCTGCCCGGAACTTGCCCAAGCTCCGCAATTCCGCGGCAGATCGCTGTTTGATCTATACCCAGGCACAAACTTATCCCTACTGCGGCTAAGATGTTGTAAATGTTGTACTCCCCCACAAGGGAGGAGTGGATGGCCAGGCTGCCCTGGGGAATATTTAGGGTAGCGCTTATGCCCTCCAGGGAGCTTTTATAATCTCTAACACTCAATTGCGTTTTTTGTTTTACTGCATATTCGAGCACCTGGGCACAGGTAGCGATGGCCATCTGTTTGGCCCTGGCATCATCTAAATTTATGACCGCATAGGCGTCTTCATCCAAATGGCGGAACAATTTTTGCTTAGCGGCAACATAGTGTTCAAAGTCGTGATGGAAATCGAGGTGATCCCGGCTTATATTGGTAAATACAGCGCCCGCAAACTTACAGCCAGCCACCCGCTCCAGCTCCAGCGAGTGTGAGGATACTTCTACGACGGCATATTCCATGCCGGCATCTACCATTTCTCTAAGCAAACGTTGCAAATCCAGTGATTCAGGTGTGGTACGGGAAGCAGGCAGCATTTTCTGACCGATAGCATAATTGATGGTACCAACCAGGCCGACTTTATATCCGGCAGCCCTCAGGATGGAAGTGGCGAGGTATGACGTGGTGGTTTTGCCGTTGGTACCGGTTATTCCAATCAGCTTTAATTGCGAGGAGGGATGACCATAAAATGTTACAGACAAATGGGCCAAAGCCAATCTTGTGTTGGGTACTACTACCATACTGGGTACTTGTTGCGATGGTACATAACCCTCCTCAACTACTACTGCTGCTGCTCCCCGCACTAAGGACTGCCGGATATAATCGTGCCCGTTTGCTAAGAAGCCCTTTATACAGACAAACAAATCGCCAGCACCTACGTTGCGGGAATCGTAGGCCAGGCCTGTAATTTCTATGTCGGGATCTCCAACTATCTTAAAGTGGGATAGTCCAGCTAATAATTCTTTTAATTGCATCCTAATTGCCCCCATTTATTACTCTTTGTACAATTATATTCAAACATTAAGCTGTGCATCATATATCTTAATTCTAATACAGCGGAGCAAAGCTTACCCGGCAGATACTGCCGGGGGATAATTTACTTCCCGGCTGGGGATCCTGGGTTACTGCTCTCCCTGTTCCCTGTATCTCCATCTGCAATCCACGTGCAGACAATTCAGCCGCCACCCGGCGGATACTCTTACCCTTTAAATCGGGTAGCGCTATTAATCTTGTTTTTGCC
The DNA here is from genome assembly GCA_024277605.1 of bacterium. Classification (GTDB taxonomy): domain Bacteria; phylum SZUA-182; class SZUA-182; order SZUA-191; family JAJRXT01; genus JAJRUS01. The sequence continues at coordinate 1,695 of JAJRUU010000123.1, read as the reverse complement.
TTCTGAGAGTCGGCCTGTGCTACCTTCAAATGTTTCATACCCTTTTTGGCCAGTCTTTCCCCGGAATTTTGCCGATCAGGCGGAATCCCTAAATATTTCAATGAACTTTGAGCAATACGGCCAAATAGCGGGGCAGCCATCTCTGAAGCCCACCGGCCCCGTTGTGGTTCATCCAGCATTACCACTATGGACAGGCGGGGTCGGTCTGCCGGCACAAACCCTAAAAACCAGGCCACCCACTTATCCTCAGCGTAGCTGCCGGTAGCAGGGTCTATCTTCTGAGCGCTGCCGGTCTTCCCAGCTACCTTATACTGAGCCAGGCCCGCCTGTTTAGCGGTTCCCTGTGCCACCGCATTAACCATGATTGTGGTTAGTTTTTTACAGGTTCCCGCCGACAATACTCTTTTAATTTCTTGTTTTTTATATTCCTTAACAGACTTTTGCTGTTGAGAATTCCAAACCTGTTTAACCATTCTTGGCTTAAGTAGCAGCCCGCCATTGGCAATAGCGGAAACCGCCCTGACCAACTGCAACGGGGTTACTGAAATCTCCTGCCCGATGGAGATGGAAGCGCTGGACAGCTTAGACCAGCCGCTCAGCGGTCTGAAGATTCCACTGCTCTCCCCCGGAAGATCTATACTGGTAGGTGTACCGAATCCAAAGCGGCACAGATAGTCATGCAGCCGCTTGCGCCCCAAAGCCAACCCGATTTTCACCGCTCCCACATTACTGGAAACCTCTATCACCCGGCTAAAGGACAACTTGCCGTAACTGGCGTTATCGTGGATAGTATGCCCGGCTACTTTAATCTCTCCCTGTTCGCACCATAGCGTATCCTGCGGACTGAACAAGCCTTCCTCCAAGGCCGCCCCCGCCGTAAATACCTTTAATACCGAACCTGGTTCATAGCAATCGGTAATTGCACGATTTCTCCGTGAATCAGGACTATATTTGGCAAAAGAATTAGGGTTAAAACTGGGTTCGCTGGCTACCGCCAATAACTCCCCGGTTTGGGTGTCCATAACAATAGCCGTCCCGTTTTGTGCTTCAAATTCCTGACAGGCTTTCGCTAATTCGGTTTGCGCTATGTACTGAATGGTCTTGTCTAACGTAAGGATGAGATCAAATCCTTGGGTTGTCTTCTCCTGGTTTATGCCTGTCTTTAATTCCGCATAGCTTCCCACATCTATTTCCTGGCTCTGACCCTTTAACCAATCCTCATGGTAGAGCTCTATCCCCTCTAAGCCCTGGTTATCTGTACCCACAAAGCCAAGCACATTGGACGCCAATTGCTTCTGCGGATAATAGCGGCGGCTCTCTTTTAGAAAGCCTACCCCCGGCAGATTTAACTTTCTCACCGCATTTGCCTGTTTTGGAGTAAGCTTTCGCTTAATCCACACAAAAGAGCGGGAGCCGGTTACTTTGTTTTTGATGTTTTGGGGGCTTTGGCCCAATACTGCGGCTAGTTGATCAATGCGGGATTGATCTTTAAATTTGGCGGGAATCACATAAACGGAATCGGCATCCACACTCACCGCCAACTCATTCCGGTTTCGGTCAAAAATTGTGCCCCGGCGAGCTACCAGTTTTACCCGTTTTTGATACTGTCGTTCGGCCTTTTCCTTGAAATACCCATGTTGCCTGACTTGTAAGTCATAAAAGCGAATTCCAATGGCTAGCAACAACAACAGCAAT
>JAJRUU010000122.1 GCA_024277605.1 bacterium | reverse complement strand
TAAATTTAAGCGTAAGTTTGCCGGAAAAACCGACTTTTGTATCAGGTTGATAATTAAAAAACGTTTGTCTGCGGATTTATTTATTAATTGCGGCTTGTTCACTATTTTTGACAACTTAAGCCCGACAGACTCCTAGGAGCCATTTCATTAAACAACGCCCGAATCATTCGGGCCAAGAAAGGAGAGCATCATGAAAAAACTAGTATTAACCAGTTTTATGGTGTGTGTATTCGCCTTGGCATTTTGTAACCCGGCTTATTCACACCAGGAAAAAGCCCAATACCGGGCGGAAGGAAATCATGACGTAGAGAAACCATCCAGGGGCAAATGGAAAAAGGCTGATGTCGAAAAGCGTCTTGAGACGATGTTGGTCTGGAGACTTGGCGAAGAGCTAGAGTTAAGCGAGGAGACAGGCAGCAAGTTTTTCCCGGTGGTAAAGAAATATGAGAAAAAAACCCGGGAGATATTCAAGCAGCAAAGGGATACCCGAAAGGCCCTGAGGAGGGCGCTCAGAGAGGAACAGGATGAAAAACTGTCGGGATTGCTGGCGGAGTTAAGACAAACTACCAAAGCAATGGTCGAATTAAAAAACCAGGAATTTGATGAGCTAAAAAGGGCAATCAGCACCAGACAGTTAGCTAAATACGTGTTGTTCCGGGAAAACTTTCGTCGGGAGATACACGATATTATAACTGAGTCGCGCCATCAAGACAAAGGGCCTGCTCACCGGCCAAGGTTCGATGATGATGATGATGATGATGATGACTGACCAGTTAGCCGGTTGCCCTAGCTGATTTCATTGATTTCAAAGCGGTAGTCCTCAATCACCGTATTGGCTAGCAACCGCTGGCACATTTGCTCCAACTGGGTAGATGCCTGCTCCCGATTAAGGCCGTCGAGCTTAATCCGCAGGTATTTACCCATGCTTACTTCTCCCACCTGGGGATAGCCCAATGAATGTAAAGCATGCTTCACCGTCTCGCCCTGGGGATCCAATACGCCTGATTTAAGGCTGATATATATAGTCGCTTCCAGCATTTTATACTATCCTAAAGCTATCTACTAATGTACAGCGGCGCTCACGAGTAAAATTAAGGGCAGTGGTCAACCCTTCGCCAGTCGGGCTGGCAATAGTGAACGAGGCATATCCTTCACCACAAAAACCCAAACCCGCATAAGCCGGGCCGTTTTTAATAAATATAGAGGTGTTGATGGTGCGCGCCATCTCGCTTAAGCTGTCTATGTTGCGGGAGTGCATCACCGCCGTATGCCCATTCCCCTGCTCAACCTTTTTGGCCAGCGCTATGGCCTCACTCACGTCAGAAACCCTGACCAGCGGCATAACCGGCATAAGCTGCTCCGTCCAGAAGAAGGAATGATCCTGATCCACCTCCGTCAGAATGAGCTTCACCTCATCTTTTGCCTCAATCCCGATTTGGCTTAAAATAAACTTGGCATCCTTACCCACATATGCCTTATTGATACCCCCCTCTTTGCCAGGGCCGTTATCTTTCTCGATAATTATTCCCTTTAAGCGTTTAATTTGCCAGGAGTTAAGCTCATAGGCTCCGGCTTTTTTCATCTCCGCCTTTAACGCATCGGCAATTCTTTCAACCGCGATAATCTCTTTCTCCACCACGCAGACAATATTATTATCAAAAGAAGCGCCATTTACGATATCACGCGCCGCTTTGGGAATGGTTGCCGTCTCATCCACCACTACCGGCGGATTTCCAGGCCCTGCGGCAATTACCTTCTTACCGCTTTGCATAGCGACTTTAACCACCCCCGGCCCGCCAGTCACTACCAACAGCCTTATTTCCGGATGCTTCATCAGCGTTTGAGCCGACTGGATAGTGGGTTGTTCCACACAGGCAATCAGATTTGCCGGCCCGCCCGCCTCGACGACGGCTCCATTTAAGAGCTGAATCGTTTTAAGCGATACCTGCCTGGCGTTAGGATGGGTATTAAACACCACTCCATTACCCCCGGCCAGCATGCCGATACTATTACACACAATAGTGGCGATGGGATTGGTTACCGGAGTAATGGCCCCAATAACCCCATAAGGCGCCCGCTCGGTCAAGCTAAGGCCGCAATCACCGGAATAAGCCAGCGGTTTTAGGATTTCAACCCCGGGTGTTTTACTGGCCGCCAGTATGTTTTTGTTCAACTTATCCTCATAGCGGCCCAAACCGGTCTCTTTGATGGCCATTTGAGCAAGCAGTGCCGCATTTTCTAAAGCCGTCGCCCGCATAGCGGCAATAATTTTGTGGCGCAATTCTAACGTCTGGCTATCCAGCTTTCGCTGGGCAGCCCAGGCGGCTTCAATCGCCGTATCCACATCAGGAAAGCCACCGGCACAGACAGCCTCACCCGCCACCAGTGACACAGGCTTGGGGGAATCCGGCAAAGCAGGTTTAAGCGGCGGCGCAACAGTATCAGACGAATCCCCGGCTTCGGTTAGACGATCTGCTACCCGCTCTACGATACGACGAATTTGTTGTTCATCTAATTGCATGATATAAGTAAATCAATGTGCTATTCAGGTGGGTTGAATTGTTCGGGCTTCCCGATTTGCTCCTTCTGATAGATAACCCGGCCCTCAATCTCCCAGGTATCCACGATAGCCATAATCGCGGCATCAACCGGCTTGTTGAGAGTGCGATCACTCTGTCGGGCCGCACTGCCGGTGGCATAGAGCACGATTTCTCCTACATTGGCATCTACCGTATCCACCGCCACTACATAGGAATCCTTTTCCTGACCCAAAGCATCCAGCTGCTTTACCGACAACAACTTCAGCCCGGTCAAACTGCTCACTTTATGGCTGGATACCACTGTGCCCACCACTCGGCCTAAGAGCATGATTTGTTTTACTCCTTAATCCCGAAAAATTCGGGTATTGTCCTGGGCAAATCTACATTTAGTTGAAAATTATAAATTTATCAGCTTCCTGTTCCTGATGTCTCGGGCAAACATAGCTTTATTGGACGTTGGCTCATAAGCCTTGGCTCATAAACCTTATCTCTCAAGGGGTGTCTTGCAAACCCAGCCTAAATTTATGAATAGACTGGGTTAATATACTTATCCAGTTTACTTGCCCGCGGTTGGACGACCCAGGGGCAATACCTGATCCACGTTAACATGGGGTCTGGGAATCACATGTACTGAAACCACTTCACCGACTTGTTCGGCGCCACGGGAGCCTGCATCTACCGCGGCCTTAACCGCTGCTACATCCCCTCTGACAACCACGGTTACATACCCCCCGCCAATCTTCTCATAACCGACCAACTCCACCTTGGCGGCCTTCACCATAGCATCTGATGCCTCAACCATAGCAGCAAATCCTCTGGTTTCTATCATACCCAATGCTTCTGACATGTATTAGACCTCCTCGAATAAAGGTTTCTCCTGGAAATATATCGTCTATCTGCTTGAATTATTTTTTGTTATTTTTCGGATTATAGCTTAAGCCAAGCTGAGATGTTATAAAATTATCCTATTAGTGTCAAGCATTATTAACCCGACTAGGAGTCTGTCGGGCTTAAGTTGTCAAAAATAGTGAACAAGCCGCAATTAATAAATAAATCCGCAGACAAACGTTTTTTAATTATCAACCTGATACAAAAGTCGGTTTTTCCGGCAAACTTACGCTTAAATTTATCT
>JAJRUU010000121.1 GCA_024277605.1 bacterium | reverse complement strand
TTTCCACTCTAAGGTGGATAGATCATGGCATAAATCCCAGAGCAAATTGAAATCGAAAAAGTCTTTTTTGGGGTCAATCATCCTGATATACCTAATGTTTTTGTACCATTAAAATTTTTTTACCGGACAGTAGTGACATTTTTTATTGAAATGATTTTAGTCAGCAAAGAAAAATCTCCTTGTCATTGCTTTTTGTGTAGATGGCTTATGTGTTAATGATACTGTGAGGTTTGAATTAAAGTCAAGGAAAAGATTTTAGGGAAGCAAGATAACCTTGGGCATCCTGAAGGTCTTCCTCGGCCATAACCTGATAAGCCTCAGCCAACAAAGTTTCAAATTCAATTTCTTTGATCTTTTTAATTTCTTCAGCCATTGTTTACAAATAAATTAGGGTGATATATTGCCTGGTGACAAGACACCGGGGACCTGTCACCTCTGTGCCTTGATTGCCAGGGCCAGTTCTTGCGCCCGCCGTGAGCCGATCAGCAGCGGTATTGCATCCGGCGTTGCTTTTATTTTATAGCTCCGGACTGCTTAAGCAATTCAAATATTTTGCTGTAGCCTTCATCTGCCGCTATCATCAAGGCTGTATGACCTGTATTGTTTTTCACATTCACATCAGCTCCCTTATCTAACAGAATTTGCAGAGTGGGAATATGGTTCACCCTTACTGCAAACATCAAAGCTGTCGAGCCATACTTATCTCTAGTATTCACATCAGCCCCCTTGTCCAGCAAAATTTCCATTATATCAGTGTGAACGCTGGCAACCGCAAATAGCAAGGGAGTCCAACCATTAATATCTCTCTTATGGATACTGGCGCCCTTGTCCAGTAACAATTGCAATATATTGCTATTGCCCCCATGGGCTGCCATCATCAAGGCTGTATTTTTTCCTTTACCTCTCGCATCCACTACCGGAATTTCAGCTAACAAAGTTTGTACGGTAGCAATATCACCTTTTCTTGCGGCATCCTGCAAAGCAAGGACTTCCGGCCTGTTCTCGTACCAATTCTCATCGAACGAGGCCATTAAACCACAAGCAGAAAGCATAATCATTAATGCGAGAAATGCTGCGTTAGTTTGAATGCGTGACATGATTCCCCCTATGATTTTCTCTGATTACATCCACTTTGGCTGAGAACGTTATTATACTATATAAAACCTTTTGAATCACATTTTTTATCATGTGGTTGTGGTGGTAGTGGTTGTAGTACCGTGTTTACGATGCCCAATGAGCTGGATGGATAGGTTAAGCGTTGCCAGCCAAGGACAACGTCCGATAAAGCTATGTTTGCCTGAGACGGCTGATCAGAAAGCTGATAAATTTATAATTTTCAACTAAATATCGATTCGCCCATAACAAGACCCGAATTTTTCGGGTCAGGAAGCAGTACATTTATTTTTTGACATTAAGCTGAATTTCGCATATAAGTAAATAAAAAGGGAAACATGTAATCTAATCCTGAAATGTAGCTGAAAGGGTGAACTCCACTGGGCAAACAAAATTGTTGGGAATTTAAAAATTGTGGAAGAGGGCCGGGATGTGAACACATCGATGATTTTGGTGTGTGTCCGGTATCCGAAGATGCCTCTGCCAATGCTCTAAATGGAGGCAAAAACGGCGGGAGGATATGTTGGGCAATTGCTGGTACTTTTTGTGGCGGCGAGATTCAGGGTACCTTTGCTCACAAACTACCCTCTTGCTTTTTGTGTGATTTTTTCAAAAAAGTCAGGGCAGAGGAAGGGGATGACTTTTTATTACTAAAATCTGATCAAATATATGGATTAGAGTTTTAACTTCTAAACCCGAAAAATTCGGGTATTGTTATGGGCGAATCGATATTTAGTTGAAAATTATAAATTTATCAGCTTTCTGATCAGCCGTCTCAGGCAAACATAGCTTTATCGGACGTTGGCTAATGAACCTTATCTCACGGGGGATGTCTTGCAAACCCAGTCTGAATTATCAGGTTAAGGAGAACGAAAATATGTACAGGAACAGACTTTATATTTTGGGCATGATCTTATTTGTGGTAAGCGCCGGCTGTGCTGAGGTGATCGAGACGCAGCCACAATCACAGGTTACAACAGTACAAGCAACTGAGACTCCGGTGAGCGATGGGGATACCTTTCGTAAACAACAAATGCAAAACAGGGTGCCGAACAGGGGAGGGATGTCCGGTGGAGGGATGTCCGGCGGGCAGATGCCTGAAGGCGCCGGCCCGGATTTAAATCGTATGCAGCAAATGCGTAACAAAATGTTCGGGGGTGCTTTTGTGGAAAACACCAAGGATTCGCAGTCTGCATCGAAAACCGCAGATCCAAATGGCTTGATCAGTCAGGGAAGGAAGCTCTTTGAGGAAAAAAAATATGAATCGGCGGCGGTTGAGTTTGAGAATTTTCTGCGTGATCATGAATTCGACGATCTATCGCCTGAAGCCTTATATTATTTAGGAGAAAGCCATTATCGGTTGGAAAATTATCAGGCGGCGCTCAATGCCTATAAGAAAATTAACAAAATTTTTCCGATTTATCCCCTGGCGCCTGATGCCTTGTATAGAACAGCCAAATGTTATGAAAAGCTAAATCAGCCGGAAATTTCCAGGAGTATTTTAAAGCGGCTAAAAGCCAAATATCCCCAATTTGATTCCACTAAATATGAAGAAAAGGGATAGACAATTTTAGCAAGCGATTATCCTTTAGCTTTGTGTTGAGCCAGTTCTACAATTATTTTTGATTGTAAGCCACGTGGGAGAGATGTCTGAAGCATGGCTGCTTGAATAAGCTTATCAAGCGCTAAGTTGTGGCTATAAAATTCATGGCATGAATGACAGCGCTTAATATGCTCAAAGTATTTGCCGAATGCGTTTTCACCCCTGTTATTCCTTTGAGCTATAAAGCGGACGATAATATTGTATCGTTCACATTCGGTTATATGCTTAAATACAGTATTGGCGAGGCTTGTTGCTCTATCTTCAAGTAAATCAACATCCGCTTTTGTCAACAAGTTTTCTTTCCTGGAAGCAAAGAATAAATTTCCACCCCCTCCATTACCCGTATTAATCGGAACAATCAATAGCGTCTTATAACCTTCTTTTACGCAACGGCCTCTGGGTTCTATTCCTGAGCGCTTTAATTCTGAAATGACAGCATCATTTAAGGAATTACACCAGAAACTGCCTTGTTCAGTAAAAAATGGTGAACCGTTTTGTGAATCCAACCGGGTAACTCTTCCGCATAAACAATCATGGATAGTGATTAATTCTTCATCTTCGATAAAAGAGTCTGTTAAACCGTTATGCACAGCATAGGGTATGCCACCCATAGGGTCTAAAACCCTTATTGCCATAGCATCAAAAGGAATGGTTTTTCTTACGTTATTTAAAAAGATTTTCAGGCTTTCATTATGATTCAAAGTAAACACCCCTGAGTTTTAAACAATTAATGTCAATATACCGTGTTTGATTTTATATGTCAACTTATCTCTAAGCTGAGTCGTGGACAGTTTTAGGTTAAAGGTTCCAGTAAGGGGAGCCAGACTGTTTTTAGTATTGTATCTCCCAGGTATTTTAGAGCATTCATACCAACCCTGAAGATGCTGAACCCCACTTGTCCTTTTCTGC
>JAJRUU010000120.1 GCA_024277605.1 bacterium | reverse complement strand
TTTCCACTCTAAGGTGGATAGATCATGGCATAAATCCCAGAGCAAATTGAAATCGAAAAAGTCTTTTTTGGGGTCAATCATCCTGATATACCTAATGTTTTTGTACCATTAAAATTTTTTTACCGGACAGTAGTGAAATTTTTTAACTAATCTTGCAGGTGTCCTGATAAGTCATGGAGAAGATGTTCCTGATCTAAAAAAACTTGAAGATAATGGTGAAATAATATTTTTCCCACTTGGAGGTAGTAACCTTGCGTTATGGGCCTCTAGATTAGCAGAATTGAATAGACCTGAATTTTACATTTTTGATAGAGAGGTACAGCCACCTGAAAGACCTAAATATCAAGAAACAGTTGATGAAATAAATCGACGCTCTGGTTGTCAAGCTTTATTAACAGAAAAAAGAGAAATGGAAAATTATATTCATCCTGATGCCATTAAAGCTGTTTGCCCAGAAGTAAATATTTCATTTGGTGGTTTTGATAATGTACCACTAAAAGTTGCTAAGGAAATACATAATAATAGCGAAAGTCAGAAAACATGGGATGAATTATCTGGAGAAAAAAAAGATAGGAAAAAATCCCAAGTAAAGAAGTGGTTAAATACAAAAGCAGTAGAAAAAATGAATCCTATTCTTCTTAATTCAATAGATCCAAAAGGTGAAGTAAAATCATGGTTGACCCGAATTGCCAACTTAATAAAAAACAGCTAAATTTATCAACAATGGATTCAGGTATTACTAAATGAACATTCTCATCGCCTGCGGTTTAAGTAACTATAAGCTGCACTCAAAACTAGCTCCTTTAATTGCCTCCCCCAGGGTGGATAAAATCTATATTGTGCGTAAAGAAGAAATAGCCGGAGACAAAATAGAGTGTTTTTGTCCACCTAAGATATTAAGACGAATCATCATGCTGGCTGAAATTTATAGAGTGGCGATGATGTTTTACCTGTGCTGTCGAGTGCAAATAGATTTGTTGATCGGGATTTATCTCTCCCCGCATGGGATTTATGCCGCTCTATTGGGTAAGCTGTTTAAGAAAAAAGTTGTTCTCTTAACCCTGGGAACCGATCTATTCTGGAATATAGCTAATTCAAACTTTAGGAAAATATGGTTGAGGTTGCTAAATCTAGCTGATTTTATAGGAGCTAGAGGTAATAACTCAGCGGAATATTTAATAAAAAGGGGATCTGTCCCCCCTCAAAAAATATTCATACCACCGAATGTATTTGATTTCGGTGAATTTATAGCTAGAAAAAAGGAGATAAAATATCAAATAATAAGCGTAGGCTCGCTGGTGCCTGATAAAAGAATGGATATTCTGCTTCGTGCGATAGTCTTAATTAAGCAGAACATAAAGCATATAAAGGTTGCTGTTATTGGCAGTGGTAAGTTAGAACGTAGGTTGAAAAGTCTGGCTGAGCAATTAGGTTTAACCGAAAACGTAGATTTCCTGGGAACTAAAGAAAACATACAGGATTATCTTAACACCTCCCAAGTATTTGTAATGACCTCCCGCAACGAAGGCCTGCCGATGGCCATGATCGAGGCGTTAAGTTGTGGCTTGCCGGTGGTGGTGCCCAATGTGGGGGATATTAGTACGGTGGCCAAAGATGGGGTTAACGCCCTACTGGTAAGTACATTTACGCCGGAGGCTTTTGCCCGGGCGATTACCAGGCTATTAACCGATGCGCAACTTTATAGTCGGCTGGCCCAAAATGCTCTAAAAATCAGACAGGATTATAAAGCGGAATACTCTTTGGAAAATGCTTTAAAGGTTTGGGAGGGGATTTTAGCTGAGGTATGACAGCCACACGTTGTGTTAGCTTCGCTCAAGCTTATCCTTCATAACTTCTAAAAAACCACCCACCAATACAGGATCAAATTGCTTGCCAGCCAGGGTTTTTATTTCAGTTACCGCCTCGCGCGGGGTCTTTCCCTTGCGATAGGGCCGGTCTGAAACCATGGCATCATAGGCATCGGCAATAACCAGAATTCCCAAACTAGCTAAAGCATATTCGTCCAGGTTTTTCGCTTGCTCGCCATAACCGCTGTTGTCATAATATTTATGATGCGCCAGTATAATGCCTACCGCATCTTTGAATAAGCGTTGGAACGGCTTTAAAATCGCCCCGCTTTTTTCCACGTGGGTTTGTAATTCGGTTATATCATCTTCAGAGAGTTTGGCTGCTTTTAAAATAACATCGGTACTGACATCCACTTTGCCGATATCGTGCAGCAGGGCGGCTACCCTAAGGGTTTCAGTTTGCCTTTCAGGAAACCGCATCCCTATCGCCATTTCAGTAGCCATTTCGGCGACACGGTGTGAATGTCCATTGGTGTACTTATCAGCAGCATCGATAAACTTGGACAGGATTTCCAAAACACCCTCATAGGTACTTTTAAGCTCTATGTTTTGTCTCTTGTTCTTGTCATATAGACCACCGACCACCACACTGGTTAAAATCAGAAAACAACCCCACAGGCTCAAGTCACAGACCAGACTTGTCAAATTAGTGCCTTCAAGGTAGGTGGCAGGGGACATCACCACGAAATAGGTAACCAGCGCTACCGAAAAGATGGCCACCGAAATACCGGTTCTTCGTCCCGATATATATCCGGCTACCAGGGTAGGCAAAAAATAAATATCCAGAAACATCAGTTTGTTTATTATCAGGAAATGAGTTAATACTGTCAGGAATATGAGTACACCCACAACTATTTTTTCAAAATGAATATAGAAATATTTCTTGAAGCTATCTATTGCGGATTTATCTATAATGGACACATTTTGCATGATGAGGGAACTATTTCTAACCAGCGCCATTTTTCACATCCTTAAGCTAAATAAACTTGAGTTATATAAATCAGCTTGTGTATAATGATTATAATTAGTAAGCCAGTACAAAAAATATTTACGCTGTTATGTTTGTGCAACTTTCGGGCCAGCCAGACAGCAGTTTCTGCTTACTCTTTGCTTAAAGTATAATTTTTGTTGCGTTTACTGGTATTGTTATATGTGTTTCTCTGTAATATATTTAATTAAAAGTTTAAATTTTGGCTAAAATGCATGAAAAGAGGTAATCTGTTCGGGTAGTTTTCGGGGAACATTCCCCTAAAAGAGCGTATACGTAATAATTAAAGTGAGCAAGCTAATTGCTATATGGGGAAATCTATAAATAATCACCCTGAAACTTATATGAATTCGTTTAAAACACAGCGGCTTACTGCCATGTTTCAAGCAAAATACCGTATACTTGCTTTAGCTGTTCTGCTCCTTAATATGACGGCCTGCGCGGGTTACCATTCGCTAACCAAAACAGCTCGCAGCCATTTTGATCGGGGGGATTTTTCTTATGCTGCCGCAGAATATGAAAAGTACATCGATCGGGCAGGTAATAACCAGCTGCTGGCATTGCTGGATACGGGCATTTCATACCACTATGCCGGTCAATATCAAAAGAGCATCAATTATTTTCTGAAAGCGGATAGGCTTGCCGAAAAGATAGATATCTTAAGTGTAAGCAGGCAAACTGTCAGCCTGTTGGCTACCGATTACGTTTTAAAATATAAGGGTGCAGATTTTGAAAAGGTGTTGATCAATACCTACCTTGCCATAGACTACCTCATGCTGGGTGATTTGGAAAATGCTATGGTTGAGGCCAAGAAGGTCAACCAGAAGTTACAAAAATACGGGCAGTCCTGTAAATGTGACTACAAATTAAATCCTTTCTCAATGTATCTATCTGGTATATTATATGAGATGAACGGTCAGCCGGATGAGGCTTATATAGACTACAATAAAGTATATCAATTGCTCCCGGGATTCCCTCTTTTGGGAATGGATCTACAGCGTACCTCTAGCATGGCCGGCATTGAGACCTCCGTGCAGAACTGGCGGGCTACATTTGGTAAGGGCAGCTATCCTGACTTATCGGAAGGGGAATATGGCGAATTAATAGCTTTTTTTGAGTGCGGTTTTTCTCCGAAAAAGCATCAGGAGACTAGGGTAGTGGCCATTCCGGCTTATCATAAACGACCCAGCCGAATTTCGTATGCTGAGGTTTATGTAGATGGTAAGTATTACGACCGTACCTATATTTTAAATGATATTGAGGCGACCGCTATCCGTCAACTCAAAGAGAAGATGCTGCGAATATCGGCAAAGCAGGGGATAGTTACTGCGGGTAAGGCCGTTCTTGCCCGTCAGATCGGCAAACAGACCAAAATACCGGTAGCGGAAAATCTGGCGCTGATGTTTTTCTATGCCACCAACGAAGCCGACACCAGGAGCTGGCTCAGCCTGCCGCAGAATATTCAATTAGCCCGCATGCCCTTAACACCGGGAACACATGCAGTAAAATTAAAGCTATATGACCGGCATAATAGCTTGGTAAAATCGGTAAATTTTGATAAGATAAACATAAAAAAGGGGAGTAAACACTTTATAATCTACCGGGCGGTAGAATAAAACCAGGCAAGCCTGGATTAATTATAATAATTTCCTATACAGTAAAAGGGGGGGGGTAAATATATGTTACGGCACTATTTGATAATATTAACTTTATTGTTGCTTTGGGGTTGTGGCTCTACGGCTGGAACGGTGGCTACTCTGGACACCGGAACCGGCGAGAAAAAGATCACCCCCTTCAGCTCTCAATTCGCCGGTATGATTAAGGTAGAGGATATAATCTACCGCAAAACGGGTAATCTTATAGAGGCCCAGATACAGCTGACAAACCAGTCGAGTAAGTCGTCGGCGCTGGAACTAAAGGGCAAGTGGTATGATGCTAAAGGCTTTGAGGTGGATGATACCAAAGAGTTATGGCGGCATATAATCATAAACGGTAAGGAGACCAAGGCCATAAAACTGGTGGCGCCGCGCAAGGATGCGGTTAAGCTGGAGGTACTCACGCGCGAGGGAAAACTGGAGGGTAACTACTAAAGTAGCAGCATAAGTTAATAGCTTGTGTTTGATGCTTAATCTGATGGCGACGGGAGGGATAGTTAATGATTCAGAAACTGAGTAAACTATTGGTGTTGAGTTTGGCCTTTACTGTTTGTGCTTGTGCTACCACCACTACTGTATTGGATGTAGACAAGCCGATGTATATGAGTGAGAAATTTGGGTATAGCGATCTTAAAACGGCTACCGAAAAAATGATCTCTTCCCTGCTCACCAATCCACCGGTTTCCCAACGCGAGGACCGACCGGTGGTCATCGCCTATGGTATTACTAATAGGACTGATGAACATCTTGATACCCAAGCCCTCATCGAAAAAATCCAGACAGGTCTGACTCGTTCGGGGAAAATGCGCTTTATAAATAAAGATGCCCGGGACAAGATTAAAAAAGAGATCAGCTATCAGCAGGGAGGCATGGTCAACCCTGGGACCAGAACCAAATTAGGCAAGCAGGTCGGAGCGGAATATATGATAACCGGCTCCATCACCTCTCTCACAGCGGAAGAGGGTAAGGGAATACGACTTAAAGCTGAGCGGGTTAAGTATTATAAAATTACGCTGGAATTGACCGATTTGAATTCCAATATTATTGAGTGGTCGGAAGAACAGGAATTTGCCCGCAAGGTGGCTGAACCGTTCATCGGTTGGTAGTGGACTAAAAAGAGAGGAGAAACTTATGGGCGCCCTGAAAAAGGGGACAGGTTCCCTTATCCGAAAATATGCTCATTACAGCAGTATTTTTGTTGTATGTGCATGCTTTTTAAATTGTGCCGGGCCTAATATTTACCATGATTTTAAAGAGCAGTTGGATGAAGAGATAACCTTTTCCCAGGTTCTTAATGATCCTGAAAGCCATAAGGGAAAAATGATATATTGGGGGGGAACTATTATAAATACGCTCAACATGGAAATAGGTACCCAAATCGAAGTATTACAAAAACCGCTGGATAGTAGAAAAATCCCGCAGAAAACCGATCAATCGGAGGGGCGCTTTCTGGTTAGATACCCCCAGTATCTGGATCCCGCTATTTATGCCCCAAAACGCGATATCGTTGTCGTCGGGAAAATTTCCGGCAGCAGTAAAAAACCATTGGGAGAAATAGAATATAATTACCCGCTAATCTCAGCCAAAGAGGTGGAACTGATTAAAGAGGCGCCCGCAAAAACTCAACCGAGTATCGGCTTCGGTCTGGGGATTGGATTATAAGATATGTCTAACTTGAAAAAGGGCATGCCCCATTGTATGGCTTGCCTCTGTGCAAATTGTTTTTAGCCAATTAAGAGAAACTTTTAATAAGCGTATCCCGGCAGTAGTATACCTCAAAGGCTTGAATATTTTCTTCCAGGCACTTAACCAGCTTAACCTGATTTTCCTGAAAAACTAATTTTATCCGCTGACAATATTTCTCCAGCTCTTTAAGCATGTTTTGTATCGCCGCGGGGTCGATATGGCTCATTTCCCTAAAATCAAGCACCAGGGGTTTTGAATTTTTTTCCAGGAAGGAAATTAAACTTTTATTTATCTTTTCAGCTGACAGTTTATCCAAGTGCCCCTTGCATATCACTAACTTGGCCTGTATTTTTTCCATCTCCTGAACGCTTATTTTAAGGATATTGTCCTTGACGCCCCTTAATTCCCGTCCAACCAGCTCCACTGAAATCAGCTCTTGCGGCGATATACGATAGCTTTTCATACACAGTTTGGGCTGGGGAACTTTAGCTGGAATAAATTTCCCTTTGACGTTTTTTAAGGCCTGTTTAGTTGAGACATATCTGGAGGCCCAGCGGATACCGGAAGAGATGCCGAATTCGGCCTTGATGTTATCCTGTAAGTCAATAATCTTTTGTTTTGTTTTCTGATTGGGCGCATATTTTATAGCTGCCGGAAGCAGCGCCAGGGCAAAGCGGCAAGAGTGGGCGTTTAATTCAGCCCGTTTCTTTAAAGCGGGTGAATCATAATTTTTAAGTGTTTGATAGCCCTTAAAATTTGTCTCCACTGCCCGAATGACCGAGGGTCCCAGCTGCTGGAATCCCTTTTTGAAGGCCTCCCGCTGAATTTCCTCCATCCTTTGGGGGCTGATATGGGGATGCTTCATAGTAAAATGGAAGCCGTCGAAATCCTTCCAGGGCAGGTTCCTGATGGTGCCTTCACGCGAAGCCCTTTTAAACAATGGCGTTCCCGGTAACGGGGTATAGAGCATGAACTGGTTGAAGGTGGAGTCCATGGACAACATATAGTTAATATCTTCCCAGATGCTCTCCTCGGTATGAAAATCATAGCCCAGCACCATAGAAGCAATGGTCATGATGCCATGCTCGTGTAAGGAACCGATTAAGCGCTTTAAATCGATACCTTTAAGTTTTTTATAGTTTTTCTTGGGGGATTCCACCCCTAACCATACACACTCCAGACCCATGGCCGCCAGTTCCTTAAAATCATACTGCATAATAGAATCGGCAGCTCCAAAACAGGCAAACAGGATGGGATTTTCCAATTCCTTTTTAGTATAGCTGGCCAGCTCATCAACCCGTTTTTTGTCAAGCAGGAAATCCTCTTCGATAATAAGATAATCCCTGGTCCTGGTGCGTTTTTTAAGCGGCAAATCCTGAGCCTGATCCAGCATAACATCAAATATTTCCTTGCCGGTTTCCAGCATCGGCAGGTGCTTGCAATCAAAATAGTGCGAGGTCAGGCAGAAATCACACCCCCGCGGGCAACCAAGCCCCGCCGCAATCAAACCGGCCATGCCCAGCTGAACCCCCATGGTCTCGGCCGCCGGATTAAATACCCGCGGATGCTTCAATGGCCGGTCCTGGGGTTCGCCCAACAGTTTTCTCATAAACTGGACGCCTTCACCGCGGCAGACATAATCCGCCAACTTTTCCGCTCCGGCAACCGCAGTTCCATAACCCCCGATGATGGTTTTTGAATCAGGGGCTATTTCCCTGGTCAGCTCGCACATCTTTCTGGCTTTACCGAAGGTGGTGGGAGTGAAATTAACCCCGACATAATCATAGCCTTTCTTTAAGTGTTTCTTAAACTCGTCCAGGCTGGGATTCTCCAACACTACAGTGGGAATTTCCAGGTTCTCGGCGATAAAATGCAGCCCCAGATTGGGATTTGCCCCTCTTATGCTGAAGATTCCTTGAGCGCTGGTAAGGTTGGTGTGGTAAAATTCAGCCAGGGTACTCTCATTTCCATATTGGTCATTTATCCCAAATGGTCTGAAAACGGTAGTTAATAATAGTTTTCTCATTATATTCTCCCTGTCACCTGTGGTGATTATCAAAAACTGATATACACATACTACATTCCATTATAGCAATTAAAACGCTTTTTTCAAAATAATTTTTTGGTCATTTTATGCTTTACAGCTTGAACCGACTAATGTAGTATGTATGTTAGCTCACAATAAAACAGATGTAGTAAACACAGCATAAGGGAGGAACCTTGTCATGGCTGATGTATATACTTGTAAAACATGCGGTAAAGTAGCTTCAAAACCAGGACACCTGTGCAGTCCTCAACAGGCTGCACAAGCTTATGTGTGTGAATATTGTGGAGCTTCAAGCGAAGACCCCAGGCATATTTGTAAACCCAAATTGTCCAAAATAAATTATACTTGCAACGCCTGTGGTCGGATAGCGACCAGCGAAAACCAGCTGTGTGAACCTGAACCGATTAAGGGCTAATCAGCCAGGGGTCAATGCGTTTCATGTAGTTTCCTATACAGTGAGCTAGCTGCAAAAGTCATATTTGGGTAGCCGCAGGCTTTAGCCTGCGATTTGCAAGCTACACGAAAACAACCGCTTACGCAAACTAAAGTTTGCGGCTGGGACATGTCCCCCTTTAATTTTTAGACTTTTGCAATTACCTCCAGGGGCAAAAAAAAATTATGCTGGATTTTAGCCTTAAGATCGGCGGTCAGGCGGGGCAGGGTATGCAGACCATCGGCTATATCTTGAGCAAAATATTCTCGCGCGGCGGCTACCATATTTTCTCCACGCAGGATTATCAATCCCGTATCCGGGGTGGGCATAACTCTTTTCAAATCAGGGTGTCTACCAATCCGGTAGGTGCCGCTAGCGCCAAAATCGAGTTGCTGATCGCCTTAGATGAGATGTCGATTGCCGAACATCAGACAGAGTTAACAGCTACCGGCGGGATAATTTATGATGCCGGGGATGCCGCTTCTGCTGAAGCTCAGCCGGGCAGGTTCACTATCCCCTTAGAGAAATTAGCGCTTGAGGCCGGCGGCAAGAAGGTATATGTTAATTCAGTAGCCTGCGGTGCGGCTTTAGGGCTGTTGGAGTATGAATTTTCCGCACTTGAAAAATTGCTCATAGCTTCATTTTCTAAAAAACCCCCCGATGTTTTAGAGGCTAATACAAAGGCCGCCCTTGCCGGGTTTAAGTACGCTAAAGATAATTACGCTTCCCAATTTGCAACTAAGCTAAAACCGCAGGCAACTACTCCCAAGTTAATGATTAATGGTAATGAAGCCATTGCCTTAGGCGCACTGGCTTCCGGCTGTAATTTTTTTGCCGCCTATCCCATGACTCCGGCAACCAGTATTATGGTGTATCTGGCCGGGAAGCAAAAAGATTTTGATATCGTGGTAGAACAAGCCGAGGATGAGATTGCGGCGCTGAATATGGTTCTGGGCGCCTCATATGCCGGAGCGAGAGCCATGACGGCTACTTCCGGCGGCGGCTTCGCTCTTATGACCGAAGCTCTCAGCTTAGCCGGTATCACCGAGACACCAGCCGTGATTGCGTTGGTGCAGCGGCCCGGCCCGGCCACCGGTTTGCCCACCCGCACCGAACAAGGCGACCTGTTATTTGCGTTGTATGCCGGACATGGTGAGTTTCAACGAGTTATATTCACCCCAGGTTCAGCACAAGAAGCCTTTTATTTAACCCAAAAAGCATTTAATCTGGCGGATAAGTATCAAGTCCCTGTATTAATCTTGAGCGACCAGTATCTCGCCGACAGCTACCGTAACATTGAACCCTTTGACCTGTCTGCGCTGAAAATAGATAGATGCCTGGCCTCTGATGAAGATTTTGCAGATACCCAGGCGTACCGTCGCCATGAAATTACCACCTTGGGGGTCACCACCCCCTTGGGGGCCTCCACCCCCTTGGGGGTCTCCCCCAGGTTAGTTCCCGGTAAAAGCGCACATCTGGTAGTCACCGACAGCGATGAGCATACCGAAGACGGACATCTTACCGAGGACCTGGATATGCGTATTAAAATGGTGGATAAACGCCACCGTAAATATCAGGGTCTGGTGGCTGAGATTGAGCCGCCGCTTGTAAATGGTGCGGCTGAGACGGACTTGCTTTTGATAGGCTGGGGATCCACCTATGGAGTCATAACCGAAGCAGTACATACGCTTAATGAGCAAGGGAAAAACGTGTCTCAACTACATTTTCCTCAAGTATGGCCCTTTCCTAAAAAAGCGGTAGCCGCTATTTTTAAATCGGCAAAACGTAAGGTTATCATTGAAAACAACAGCACCGGGCAGTTGGCGCAACTATTGCGGGCGGAAACGGGGCTTACGGTGGATGCCAAGATTCTAAAATATGACGGTCGGCCATTTACTGCTGAATACATCCTGGAAAGATTGGAATTATGAGCCAAACCCCCTTTGATTATGATGTCGCTCCAGCCTGGTGTCCGGGCTGCGGTAATTTCATGATATTGACTGCGCTAAAAAAGGCGCTCAGCGAGTTGGGATTATCACCCTCACAAGTCCTGATTTGCTACGGTATCGGCCAGGCGGCCTAGCTGCCGCACTACATGAAGTGTAATACCTTTAACGGCCTACACGGCAGAAGCCTTCCGCTGGCAACCGGCGCCAAGCTGGTCAACCCTGAGTTGGTGGTCATTGCAGAGGGTGGGGATGGTGATATGTATGGAGAGGGAGGCAATCATTTTATACAGGCCGCAAGGAAAAATACAAACATAACCTTGCTGGCGCATAATAATCAGGTGTATGGGCTTACCAAGGGACAGGCCTCGCCCACCAGTGAGCCGGGATTTACCACCAAAGTGCAGACCGAAGGGGTTAAAATCAGCATGCTGGATCCCTTAACCACTGCGCTGTCACTTAATGCCGGTTTTGTGGCCCGCAGCTTTTCCGGGGATATCGAGCATTTGTCATGGGTCATTCAGCAGGCTATACAGCATAGAGGCTTTTCACTGGTAGACATCTTAATGCCTTGCATTAGTTTTAATAAATTAAATACGTTTAAGTGGTATAAAAGCCGGATATATAAGCTGGAAGATGAGCATTGGGATACTTCCAACAAGGCCGCGGCATATACGAGGGCCGAAGAGTGGGGAGAAAAAATTCCAATCGGCATATTTTATAAAGCAGAACGCCCGCCCTATGAGGATTTGATTTCAGCGCTAAAAGGGAAGCCCTTGATAGACCGGGAATATAATCCACAAAGGGTGAGTAAATTATTTAACGAATTTATCTGATAAAATGGAGATTATTCATGGAACAGAGAACGGCTGCGATAACTTTTAAGGGAACCCCGCTGACGCTATTGGGGCCGGAGAAAACAGTCGGCGATATTGCTCCTGCTTTTTGTGTATTGGACGGTAATCTGGATGAAGTATGTCTCAGCGCTTACAAATCCAAAGTCTGCTTAATAAGCGTAGTGCCTTCTTTAGACACCCCTGTGTGCGAGATGCAAACCAGACGGTTTAACCAGGAGGCGGCTAATTTACCGGATACGGTAGCGCTACTTACCATCAGCATGGATCTGCCCTTTGCGCAAAGCCGCTTTTGCTCGGTTGCCGGTATAGATCGACTGCGGGTGCTTTCAGATCATAGAAAAGCCGCCTTTGGCGAAGCCTATGGCATATTAATAAAGGAATTGCGATTACTCAGTCGAGGAATTTTTGTTATTGATGCTCAGGGGATTATAAAATATGTAGAGTACGTAAAAGAAATTACCGAACACCCTGACTATGATACTGCCTTAGACGCAGTGAGGAAGTTGTTGTAGTTCCTGGTGTCAGATCAAGTCTGTCATGCCGGACTTGATCCGGCATCCAAAGCTTGTGGATTCCCGCCTTCGCGGGAATGACAATCATACGTTACATGGATGACATGACATTAGTCTCTTAATTTACGGATAACATTGTAATAAGACTTAAGCTCACCAGCGGCTAAGTGAAAGAATCTGCCGAAAATGGAGATATGCATATGCTTAGCCGTATTGATCTCGCCGCCGAAGGTTACTCCGAAATTAGAGGCTATCTGGTTGGCGTCTTTAGTAAAATCCTGATCGTCGGCTACTTGCGGTCCGGCCACAATCAACAAACTCCCGCCGTCATCCCGGTAATCCAGAATAGTTTCAACTTCTTCCGCCGAAAGGGTTGCGCTGTGGGATTCCCCGGAGAGAAACCATAACTGATTATATCTCTGTAGCAGCTCCGGGGTGACTACCGGGGTTTGCCTGCGGTCGGTGACTTTTA
>JAJRUU010000119.1 GCA_024277605.1 bacterium | reverse complement strand
GCATCTCTTTATTCGAGAGACCTCATATTTATCAGCTACTTACGCAATGTGATTACCAAAAAACTGAAACATCTGGTTGTATCCAGTTGAATTTATTCGATTATTAACCGGACAGTAGTGATATTGATAATAAATTGGGGCCAGTTTTGCCAGACCCCATAGAGGGAAAAAACCAAAACCCTTTTATCCCTTCAGCTTCTGTTTGCCTGGAAACTATGGTAAGGAAGCTGATAAACCAGTCGATTTCAATTAAATCGCACTTTACTGATCAATAACCCCAAATTATTCGGGTTATTATATTTTGCTCCACTTTGTTAATCGGTCATCTACAAAGACAAAGCGATATATTTCTACTTCTGCGGTAAGAATATTTTCAAACTCATAAATCCATTCCTCTGTTACCCTCCCATCCGCCATAATTTCTGAGGACTTAGCCTGACCCGCACTCTGCATGGTTTTAGCTACCTCCAGCTTGGACATGTTAAGGCGTATCAGGTTTAAATTCTTTTTGCCCTCCATCCCTAAAGTACAGCCGATGATGCCGATAGACAGAAGCAGCCCAAGTTGTAATGTAGCAAGCCGGGTAAGTTTCATATTATTCATCCGATACAAAGAATACTTTCGCCCCTGAAGATATAAAAATACAGTTCAACTGTCAAGCTAAAATCGCTTAAATTTTATCCAGATACAGCATAAGATTAAATATTGGATGGATCAATTAAGGGGACTCTTTTGTAGGGGTCGCTATAGCGGCTTCTTTGAACTCATCGGTGCCCAATAAGATCCCTATCCACTGAGTATCTGGATTGTTTTCCAAGGCCATCTTCAGGGTAATAGTCAAGGGTACTGATAACAGCATACCCACCGGCCCCAATACCCATCCCCAGAAAACCAATGACAAGAACACTACCAGCGTCGACAAGCCCACCCCACGGCCCATAATCCGCGGTTCAATCACACTGCCGATTATAACATTAACTCCTATGTATCCCAGTAGCGCTAACAAGAGGGATACAACTCCAAACTGAATAAAGGCCAAAAGCAAAGCGGGAACAGCAGCTATAATCGAACCGATATTAGGTACATAGTTAAAAAAGAAGGCCAATAATCCCCACAGTACAGGGAAATCTACCCCTAAAACTGCCAGCCAAATGGCAACGAATATGCCGGTGGCAAGGCTGGTTAGCGTTTTTATTGCCAGATAATATTTAATGCTGCCGGTTAACTTATCAAAATTCGCCCGGGCGGCGTCTATGTTGCCAAATGCAGCCTTTAATTTATGGGGGAAAGCGGAAACCTCGAAAATAATAAAAACAACTGTAAGGACTATCAAAAAAGAATTTGTAAGCATTGCGCCCAAGCCGGAAAATAGTTTTGCAGTCAGTTGCATAATCTTGCCTGGATCAAAATACACAAACAGTCGCTCTAAGGAGATGGCTACCCCCTTACCCCTTAACCAGACGACTAACCCGTTTGTTTGTTCCAGCAGACGGGCCTGGTAGGAGGGCAGGGCTATCGAAAACTTATCCAGCGAGCTTCCCAGTAAACTCAGCATAAGCATACTGCTGATTATAATGCCAAATACTATTATCGATATGGCGAGCAGCTTAGGGATCTTTTTGCTTTGCAGCCAAAACAGGGGCACCGAACAGATGAAGGCTATAAATATTGCCAGGAGAAAGGGGACAATAATCGGGTTTGCCGCCCGTATTCCCGCCACCACGATTACAAAACCAGCCGCTTGAATTAAGAAGCCGGGGCCTTTAGCTTCTGTATCCATACTGTTCTCTTATTGACCGGTAAAAGGGTGCATTTATTTTTTTAAATGTAGGCTCACGCTTTGGCTGTGATTTGAATATGTCGGACAGGAAGGAGCATAGCCTTCAACTTAATCTCCCCATTGATCCCAATCTTTTCGACTGCCTCTGGCAAAAAGTTCCAGATATGGACCGGACACTACTGCCAAAAAGTAGTATTCAATACAATATGGTGAGGTTATCATATTTTGGTAAGCATTAGAAGGTCAATAATGAAACCTTGTTACTTATACCCCCTGATATTAGCGCATATGGCTAACTGATGCCCACAGCGGGCGTTTCTGGATTTTGAGATTATCTCTACGCTGCTAAAGCCTGCTTTTTTCATTATGCTTACAAAGTCACCCTCGGGCAACGCCCCACCGATGCAGCGGAACCAGTCGTCAATATTCTCTCTGATATTATCCGGCAAGGCCTCTTTTAATACGATCTCTGAAAATACCGTTCTTCCCCCCGGTTTTAAAACCCGGTAGGCTTCCCTAAGCACGGCTTCTTTATTGGGGGATAGGTTATAAATGCCATTACTGGTAACCACATCTATAAAATTGTCAGCCAACAGAATTTCATCCGCCGGTGAGCAGAGCAGTTCAAGGTTGGAAACACCTAGCTGGGTCAGGTTATGCCTGGCTTTAGCTAGCATACCTTCTGATATATCCAGCCCGTAGCACTTACTATTTGCCCCACTTTTTTGAGCATATAAGTACAAATCCAGTCCAGCGCCGCACCCCAAATCAAGCAGGATTTCTCCTGCCTGCAGATTTACAAATGGCTGCGGGTTACCCGCTCCGGTAAAGGATTCACTTATGCCAGCCGGTAGATTGTCGAGCAGTTCCTTACTATAACCTACGCTTTCCGCAAATTTTCGTCCTGTCGGAAAGTTAAACTTTCGGCCCGGCTCACAGGCTACCTGGGAGTACTTTTCGCCGACTGCCTGCATAATGTTTTTCCCGCTCATTTGTGATAGTTTTTGCTTGCGCTTGAACAATATTAACCCTCCCGGCTATTTGTTTGCTATGGTATAACCATACCCTAACAATATATTTATTGCAATAATAATTACTTAGCATAATATTTTGCCCTGAATAGAAGAATATGTTATAGTATGCGGGCATTACTAATGCGTTGGATAATTCAGATAAATTCAACCTATACCCTTAACTATTCTGGCATAAGACAAACAGAGATATGACCTTTCAACAGTTAATCATGTCGTTAAATAATTTTTGGGCTAAGCAGGGGTGTATGCTTCAGCAGCCCTATGATGTGGAGGTTGGTGCGGGCACCTTTCACCCGGATACTTTCTTGCGGGCGCTTTCGCCGGAACCCTGGCGGGTGGCCTATGTACAGCCCTCACGCCGCCCCACTGACGGGCGTTATGGAGAAAACCCCAACCGCTTGCAGCGCTATTATCAATATCAGGTAATTATAAAACCCTCACCGCTCGAGATTCAGGAGATTTATCTTGAAAGCCTGGTTGAGCTGGGCATTGACCCCAAAGCACATGATATTCGTTTCGTGGAGGATGACTGGGAATCACCAACCTTAGGCGCCTGGGGGCTGGGCTGGGAGGTGTGGCTGGATGGGATGGAAATTACCCAGTTTACCTACTTCCAGCAAGCCGGGGGTATTGATCTAAAACCGGTGTCGGTGGAGCTGACTTACGGGTTAGAGCGGATTGCCATGTATTTGCAGGGAGTGGATAATGTGTTTGAGCTCACCTGGCAGGAGGGCATAAAGTACGGCGATGTGCATCACCAGGGAGAGGTGCAGTTTTCACATTACAACTTCGAGCAGGCCGATGTTAGTATGCAGCTTAAGCTGTTTGATATGTATGAGGCTGAAGCCAGGCAGTTATTGGCTAAAGAATTGGTGTTACCGGCTTATGATTATTGCCTGAAGTGTTCGCATACTTTCAATATATTAGAGGCCCGGGGAGCCATCAGCGTCACTGAGCGCACGCGTTACATTGGCCGGGTGCGCGCCCTGGCTCGGGGTTGCGCCGAAGCATATTTAGCGCAACGAGAAGAGTTAGGGTTTCCACTACTTAAGAAAGCATAATAATGCCTAAGGATTTATTATTGGAAATAGGTACTGAGGAGCTACCGGCGGGGTTTATTGAACCGGCGCTTAAACAGCTTATAAAAATGGTTTTCGATATGTTGACCGATAATCGCATTGACCATTGGGGAAAAAACGATGCTTGGGGTACTCCTAGAAGATTAACTCTGCATGTGGCAGGAGTTGAAGAACACCAGCCGGATAAGACCCAAACCGTCATGGGCCCGGCCAATAATGCACCTGTAGAGCACCAAAAAGGCTTTGCCCAGAAGCATGGAAAAACTGTTGAAGATTTATTGACAATAAAAACTGAAAAAGGGGAACGTTTAGGCGTAGAAGTATTTACCCCCGGTAAGCTGACCAAAGAGCTGTTGTCCCAAATGCTGCCGCAGATAATTCAATCGATTGTATTTCCCAAATCTATGCGCTGGGGGGGAGGCGATTTC
Source organism: bacterium (assembly GCA_024277605.1). Taxonomy (GTDB): domain Bacteria; phylum SZUA-182; class SZUA-182; order SZUA-191; family JAJRXT01; genus JAJRUS01. Next base: position 4,555 of record JAJRUU010000119.1, on the reverse strand, counting down.
CGCTTTGCCCGCCCTATCCATTGGATAATGGCACTTTATGGTAAAGACACAGTTGTGTTTGAGTTAGGTGATATTAAGAGCGACCATTATTCTTATGGACATCGCTTTCTCTCCAATAAAAGAATATTTATCCCCTCACCTGGTGATTACAGAAACCTGCTTACAGAAAACCATGTTCTAGTAGACCAAAGCCATCGTCATGAAAAGATAGTGGAGCAATTAGAAAATATCAACCAACAACTGGCCAAGACTTATTCCGGTGCACAGGTGATAAAAGATGAAGAATTACTAAAAGAAGTAACTTATCTGGTGGAATATCCGATAGCCGTAATGGGTGAGTTTGATAAAGAATTTTTAAAATTGCCACAGGAGGTGCTCTCCACTACCTTAAAACATCATCAGAAATGCTTTTCCGTAGTGGATGGAAATAATAGCTTGTTACCCCTGTTTGTAACCATAAGTAATATGCCCGATAAAAAGGGGTATATTCGCAAGGGAAATGAACGAGTAATCAGAGCAAGGTTATCCGATGCGCGCTTTTTCTTTGAAGAAGACCAAAAAACTTCTTTGGAATCAAGGCTCGAAAAGCTAAAGAGTATGATTTTCCAGAAAAAACTGGGCAGCTATTACGATAAGGCAAAACGCCTGGAAGAATTAGCCGGTTATATCGCTCATAGGTTAGGCGGCAACCAGGATGAAATAACATATGCCAGGCAAGCCGGACTTCTGTGCAAGTGTGACCTGGTAACTGAAATGGTGGGAGAGTTTCCTGAATTACAAGGTATAATCGGTGGTCATTACGCCCATAATGAAAATTATGATATTGCGGTGTGTAACGCTATTAAGCAACAATATAACTTTGATCAATCTAACGTCCCCACCGCACTACCCAGCAAAGCCGTTAATATAGCCGATAAAATCGATTCTATTGTGGGGTATATTGGCATTGGCATTCTACCTTCCGGCTCAGCCGACCCTTATGCCATAAGGCGACAAACCATGGCTATCATTTATATGCTTTCGGAAGAAACATTCTCTCTTAAGAGTATCGTAGAGGAAGCTATCGTATTATATGCTGGTAAAATAAAGAGAAAACCTGAAGAAGGCCGTTCTGATATCTATCATCTATTCCGTCAGCGCCTGGAAGCTTATTTCAAAGTGGTTTATAGGTATTATTTGGTAGATGCGGTGCTTTGTGCCGGTTTTGATGATGTGCTGGATACCAGGCAGCGTTTAGATGCATTGAATGCCTTGAGCCAGGCAGCCGATTTTGATGCGTTGATGGTTGCTTTTCGACGGGTCGCCCGGATTATTCCTGCAGGCTATAAACCTGAGAGAGTAAAACCCGCTTTATTTGAAGAAGAAGCTGAAAAATTGCTGTATAGTCAATTCCAGCAAATTAAAGCACAGCTGGAGCAATTATTAGACAACCAGGATTACCCCGGCGCCCTTTCCCAACTGCTAAAGCTCAAACCTCATGTAGACCGCTTTTTTGACGATGTGATGGTCATGGCCGATGACAAAACCTTGCAAAATAACCGGCTGGCCTTGCTGTCCGAAATCAAAGCCCCCTTTTCCCGGATTGCCGATTTCTCCAAAATAGTAGCCTGAGCAGGCAATGCCCAATATACTACTAAACAATTATTGTAACCGCCACTGCCCCTATTGCTTTGCCCAGCAGAGATTACAACAGCCTGAGGGACAACCCCAAAATCTATCATTAGCAAACCTGGAACGCATTCTCAACTTTTTTAAAAAATCCGGCATTAAGGGAGTTTCCCTGCTTGGGGGGGAGCCTGCTCTGCACCCTGAGTTTAAGCAGATACTACAGAAAGCACGAGCCGAAGGATTCGAGGTAACCCTGTTCACCAATGGATTAATGCCGCCTAAGGCATTGGACTATTTAATGGGGGTGGATAAGCAGGGATTACATATTGTGGTTAACGTGAACCACCCGGAGGATTATAAGCCCGCTGAATACGAACAGTTGGCCCATACGCTGGAGGGGTTGGGGGACCGGGCCGGGTTAGGATTTAATATTTATACATCCCAACCCAACCTTGAATTCCTGCTGGAGCAAATAAATAAATACAAGCTCTATAAGTATATTCGCTTAAGCATGGCGCAGCCTATTTTAAAGGCTGACAACAGCTATCTGCCGCTCCGGGAATACTCCAGTCTGGCCCCACAGTTGGTGGAGTTCGCTTCACAGTGCGATAAGTTCAATGTAAAGCTGGGCTTTGATTGCGGTTTTATTTTATGTATGTTTAGCCCGGAGCAGTTGGGGCGGTTATATCTTTATAACGTGTAGCTGGGATTTTACTGTGTTCCGGCAATTGATATCGGCCCTGAGTTAGATCTGTGGCACTGCTTTCCCCTTTCTCAGGTATATAACCGGAATTTAGGCGAATTTGAAAATTACCGGCAGGTTATTGATTTTTATCAGCAAAAACGTGAGCCGTTTAGCCTGATTGGCGGTTTGCCGGAATGTACTAAATGCAAATACCGCCGCCGCAGCCAATGCAGCGGCGGTTGCTTGTCTTATAAGATGCAGGCCTTTCACCTATAACCCGAAAAATTCGGGTATTGTTATGGGCGAGTCAACATTTACTTGAAAAGTATAAACTTATCAGCTTCATGTTCCCGCCGCCTTGGGCAAACAAAGCTTTATTGGACGTTGGCTCATGCACCTTATCTCACAAGGGATGTCTTGCGAATCTGGTCTGAGTTTAAGAATAGATCAGGTTAAATATAGATAAAATCAGGCCAGTCTTCTTAAGCTCCTTTTTAGCTTCTTGATCTTCTTTCGTGTCTGTATTAATTGTACTTTATCTTTAGCGTCCAGCGCCTCGACTCGTTGGGTTTTAAGCTTTTTCATTCTGGTTTTTAATTCCTCGTCGCTTATCTTTGCCGCTGGTTTAGCCTTATGGTGTTCCACCTCTATGTGTATACCCATCAATTCACATATGGCTGCCAACAGCTCTTCCTTGTGCATACCATGTGTCCCTTTAAGCTGGTCATGGAATTTCTCCATAGCTTCTTCCCGGAGCTTGGTAACCGTCAGCTTATGCATTCTGTCATACTCAGCTTTCTGTTGCTCTTCGGTCAGTCCTGATTCAGCTTTTGCTTTCGCTGCAACCTTTGCTTCTTTTTTTTCTTCCGCCATTATAGGCTCCTTACGTTATATGTTTACTACAGGTCGATAGATTTTATCCGCTGCTCTCCGCATTGCCAGTCCCACCCCTATGGCAAGCAGCGGCGCCATACGGTTTATCTCGGGCACAGAATATGTCTTTCTGTCCCAGTTGATTTCCTTTAATGGATTAGACAGTTTTACCGGCAGGTTTAACCTGCGAGCCAAAAAGTTTGCAAATCCCCTTAATGTTGCCCCACCACCACTTAGCATAACGACATCGATGGTCTTAGCCGAATTGTTAGCGCTAAAGCAGTTAAACAAGGATTCAATTTGATCCACAATTTGTGCCGACGACTGTTGCACCACTTTACGTAACCGGGGGAGTTCTACGTCGATTACCCTTTTGCCCTGCTTAATCCGTTCGGCCTGCTCATGGTCAATGTTAAATTCCTCCTGGATGGCCTGGGTCAGATCATTCCCTCCGCCCAAGACAGCGCTTACAAATACGGAAGAGCCATCCACTAAGATATTTACATTTATAATGCCGGCCCCAATATCCACCAACGCCACTACATTATTTTTGGCTATGCTATGGTTTGTTTCATACTGGTTCTCCAGCGCCAATGCGCCACTATCTATGATTACCGGTTTTAGCCCCGCTTCCTGAACCACCTGAATCAACTTTTTGACCCGTTCTTTTTTCGCGCCGACTAAAAGCACATTCAATCTCTTAGCTGCGGGAGGGGTAGACAGGAGTTGAAAATCGATATACGCATCATCCAGGGCAAAGGGTAAGTATTGGTCGGCCTCCCAGCGCACCATATCAGCCAATTCATCTGCGGGAGCAGCCGGAATGCTAATCTTTTTTACACAGACAGAAGGGCCGGTAAGACTCAGGGCAACTTTCTTACACTTAATTTTATACTTTTGAAATAAATGCTTAATAACATTAACTACCGGTTCAGTATATACTATTTCCTCCTGCTGGATTGCCAGAGGGGGTAAGTTTTCCAGACCCACACTCTTTATTAAAAAAAAGCCCTGCTGGTTATTGGTTAGTTGGACTGCCTTGATACAGCTACTGCCGATATCTAAACCAACGATTTCATCCCCTGTGAACACTATCAATCCCTCCTCCCGATCTATTCATAAATCCAGACTGGGTTTGCAAGACACCCCTTGCAAGACAAGGCTTATGAGCCAACGTCCAATAAAACTTTATTTGCCCTGGGGGGCAGGAACAGGAAGCTGATAAATTTATAATTTTCAACTAAATGTCGATTTGCCCACAACAAGACCCGAATTTTTCGGGCCTGGACTTCAGGGTACCTTTATTATATAAACCAATAAAACTAGAATGTCTTAATCGCTAGATTATTTCTTGTCTTCTTTGTCTGCCTTTAATTGTTCGATAATTTT
>JAJRUU010000118.1 GCA_024277605.1 bacterium | reverse complement strand
CTCCTTTCCACTCTAAGGTGGATAGATCATGGCATAAATCCCAGAGCAAATTGAAATCGAAAAAGTCTTTTTTGGGGTCAATCATCCTGATATACCTAATGTTTTTGTACCATTAAAATTTTTTTACCGGACAGTAGTGCCTCTCGGTATATACTCAACGACACCAATTAACCCCTTTGAAAAATCAAATTCCATAGGTAATTATTATAGTGCTGACCCACACTGCTGGAAAATAGACTAAGATGTTTTGTTCTTAATTTGGTGTCCAAATAGTGTCCATTAGATGTCAAAATACATCAAAATTGGTATAAATTGGTAGGAATAGACAGAAGTGGAAAAAGTGAAGAGAAATAATAGGTTAGGCTATTAATCCTGCTTGTTCAAAGGGTTATCACCCCCCCCAAAAAAATTCGCCGTGTGAAGGCAACTCCCTCCACCTGAGCTAATCTCCCACCTAGTTGGTAATGCCCCGTATAGGGCTTATTTTATAACACTTATAGAGTTAATTATCACCGGTTCCACCGGTACATTCTGGAAAGAACCCTTAGTAGTAGTAGGAACATTCTTTATTTTATCTACTACATCCATCCCTTCAACTACTTTGCCAAATACTGCGTATCCGTAACTATTGGGATTTTTATAATCCAGGAATTTGTTGTCGACTACATTTATGAAAAACTGATTAGTGGCGCTATCCACCACGCCGGTTCGGGCCATGGCCAAAGTCCCCTGAAGATTGCTAAGACCATTGGTGGCTTCATTTTTTATAGGGGCTTTATTTGGCTTCTTTTTCATGTTCTGGGTGAAGCCGCCGCCCTGGATCATAAAGGTAGGGATAACACGGTGGAAAATCGTACCGTTATAGGCGCCGTCGGCCACATAAGCCAAAAAATTCTTTACTGAAACAGGAGCCTTATCCGGCAATAACTGCGCTACAATCTTGCCCTGGCTGGTTTCGATAACCACTTTTGTGTTGCTCTCGGCTGATGCAGTATAGGGCAGCATCAGGCTCACCAAAAGCCACAATCCCATTAAAGCTGATAGTACATACCGTTTCTTCATATGATATCCTCCTTTTTGTTAAGTAGTATACGTATACTAAATAATCACAGATTTTGCAACAATTTTTTGGCTATTTTGGTAATCTATCAGTGAACCCGATCTATTCATAAATTCAGACTGGGTTTGCCAGACCAATTGTGAGATAAGATTTATGAGCCAACGTCCTATAAAACTTTGTTTGCCCGAGGCGGCTGATCAGGAAGCTGATAAATTTATAGTTTTCAAGTAAATGTCGATTCGCACATAACAAAACCCGAATTTTTCGGGTTACTGAGGGATTACAATAAATTCGCATTGTGTATTGACATCGCAAAGCATTTTGTGCTAATATTTTCAACCGGAAAACACTAAAAAAGGAGGTGATAATTTGCCAACTCATAAAGCAGCTGAAAAAAGTATCCGCCAGCAAACGTTGCGCCACGAGCGCAATGTAGCCCACAAGTCACGACTGAGGACGGCTATCAAAAAGGTAGTCCAATTAACCGAAGCCAACGATATGCCAGCGGCTAAAGAAGCCCTGAACCAAGCGATTCCCATTATTGATAAAACTTGCTCTAAGGGGGTTATTCATAAAAATAAGGCCGCCCGGCATAAATCCAGATTGACGCTTAATGTAAACGCTTTGGCGGCTACGGCAGAGAAACCAACGGCAGAGAAACCAAAGAAAACCAAATAAATCAGACGGCTAACTCAGCTTTTATTGCATGTAATTGGGATATCATTTAAATGTCCTGGGCCGCTTATAGGGCAAAGGATGTATATGGTTTCCCATACAATAATAAAAAGAGGGGCGTGATGGGCGAAATCTTGGATGTGTTTGCACGTGAAATATTGGATTCGCGAGGCAATCCTACAGTTGAGGCGGAAATAATTTTAGATAGCGGGATTATTGGCCGGGCATCTGTTCCTTCAGGGGCTTCTACCGGATCGCGCGAGGCTCTGGAACTGCGCGATGGCGATAAATCAAGGTATGCGGGCAAGGGGGTTACTCAGGCTGTACGCAATATTAATCAAGTCATTGCCGACGAACTGGTGGGTATGGATGTTACCGATCAGGTGTTCATCGATAATTTGATGCTGGAGTTGGATGGAACCGCCGATAAAAGCAAGTTGGGAGCCAATGCCATTTTAGGGGTATCTTTGGCGGCGGCCAAGGCGGCGGCTGAGGATTGCGGCTTGCCGCTATACCGCTACCTGGGTGGAGTAAATGCCAAGCAGTTGCCGGTACCGATGATGAATATCTTAAATGGCGGTTCACATGCCGATAACAATGTGGACATCCAGGAATTTATGATTATGCCGGTTGGGGCGCACAGCTTTAGCGAAGCGCTGCGAATGGGCGCCGAAATATTCCATAAATTAAAGAGTGTATTGGCTAAAAAGGGCTATAACACTTCGGTGGGATATGAAGGTGGCTTCGCACCGAGTTTAGGCAGCAACGAGGAAGCGATACAGCTCATTATTACGGCTATTGAACAGGCAGGCTATAAGCCATCCGAGCAAGTCTGCATAGCATTGGATCCTGCTGCCAGGGAATTCTATGAAGCCGGTAAATATAAGCTGGCCGCCGAGCGGAAATCACCAATGAACGCTGAAGAGTTAATCGATTTCTATGAAAAATTAGTAAACAAGTATCCCATCGTTTCTATTGAGGATGGGCTGGCTGAAGGTGATTGGGACTGCTGGAAAAAGATGACCGAGCGGTTAGGCAAGCGTATTCAAATTGTTGGTGATGATTTGTTTGTTACCAGTACAAAAATTTTGCGGCAGGGAATACAAAAGGGAGTAGCTAACTCCATATTAATCAAACTAAATCAAATTGGCACACTCACCGAAACATTAGACGCTATCGAGTTGGCCAAAAGGCATAATTATACCGCCGTGATTTCACACCGCTCCGGAGAAACTGAAGACACTACTATTGCTGATGTGGTGGTAGCCTGCAACACCGGGCAGATTAAAACCGGTTCTCTGTCCCGCACTGACAGGGTGGCTAAGTATAACCAGCTTTTGAGGATTGAAGAGGATCTGGCTGAAACCGCTGTATTTGCCGGTAGAGCCGTCTTTTATAATCTGGAAAAATGAAAAATACCAAGTTTTCCTATACCTGGAGCTTCATTACAATAGGAATCGTAGCGTTCTTATTGTATCAGTCGTTATTCGGCTATCGGGGTCTGCGTGAAATATATGAGATAAATTCGTATTATGGACAATTGGTAAATAGGGTTGTCTGTTTGCAGGGAGAAAACAAAAAATTACAGAACGAGATTGAGCGATTAAGGCAGCTTCCCTTTCAGACCGAAAAGACCGCCCGGGAAGAGTTGGGGTTGGTGAGGCCGGGGGAAGTGGTATATAAATTCAAAAAAACCAGCAGGGGAGGTCTGTGACCCCGGGGAGGTTTGTGACCCCGGGGAGGTTTGTGACCCCGGGGGGGTCAGTGACCCCAAAGCTGGATTAATTATGTGGAACCGTTATAGCTGGTATAGCCCCCTGCCGTTTTCGGGTCCATGACCCTTTCAAACGGGAGCGGGGGCTTAATGTTCTGGTAAGGTAGATTTTATAATTTCCTATAGCTAAACAAAGGAGCATTATACCAAGTTGCATTCAAAACGATACTAATTCCTCACTCGGGTAGGTCGGCCTTTAGCCCTCCCTGCCCATTTAGTATATGTTTGGTTGCAACTTGGTATTAGTAGAGGGTAGCGTATGAATATTTGTGTGGTTGGAACTGGATATGGAGGCTTAGTAACTGGAACGGTGTTTGCGGATCTTGGCAATGATGTCATTTGTGTGGATAAAGATGCGCAAAAGGTTGCCTCGCTGAAACAGGGGCATATGCCCATATATGAGCCGGGACTGGAAGAGATGGTGCAGCATAATGTGGATGATGAGCGGCTCAAATTCACCACTGATTTGGCTGAAGCGGTTAGGGTATCGGAGTTGATATTTATTGCGGTAGGAACCCCCCCTAAGGATGATGGAGAAACCGACCTCTCTCAGGTAGAAGGGGTTGCGCTTGATATTGCCAAGCATATTAACGAATACAAAGTGATTGTCAATAAAAGCACCGTACCGGTAGGCACTGGCAATTTAGTGCGTCACATAATTGAAGCTAATAAAACCTGTGATGCTGATTTTGATGTGGTTTCCAATCCCGAATTCTTGCGCGAAGGTTCGGCCATTGCCGATGCGCTTTATCCAGAACGGATTGTGGTTGGCGCTCCCAACAAGTCGGTGGCCATGAAGCTCTTGGAACTGTACGCTTCTATGGAACGCCCCATGCTGATCACCGACGTACCTAGCGCTGAAATGATAAAATATGCTTCTAACGCTTTTCTGGCCACCAAAATATCCTTCGCAAATGCGATTGCCGATGTTTGTGAGGCGGTGGGGGCTGATGTGACTCAGGTGGTAAAAGGCATGGGATTCGATCACCGCATCGGGTCTGAATTCCTACAGCCTGGCTTAGGTTTTGGCGGTTCATGCTTTCCCAAAGATACCGATTCTTTAATATATACCGCAGCTAAATTTGGAGTGGATATAAAGCTATTGCGCGATGTAGTGGAAGTCAACCAGTTGCGGATTCCACACTTTCTGGAAATTATACGCCAGGGGTTAGGGGGGATAAAAGGCAAGACCCTGACCATTTTAGGTTTGGCCTTCAAGCCCAATACCGATGATATGCGGGAAGCCAAATCGGTTGAACTCATTAAGGCCTTGTTGGAAGAAGGGGCTACGGTAAATGCCTATGATCCGGTGGCTATGGATAAGGCCAGAGAAATCATGCCCCACATAAGCTATTGTGCAAATCCGTATGAAGCCGCTAGCGGAAGTAACGCCTTAGTCATCGTCACCGAATGGCGTGAGTTTAAGCTATTGAACTTGGAGAAGATTCGTGATTTGATGAAATCTCCTATCATGTTCGATGGCCGCAACATATATAATCCTGAACGCAAGCGGCGTTTGGGATTTACATACTATAGTATCGGCAGAAACAATAACTGTTAGCGGTTTCTTGAACTTAGGAATATTCTATGCCCCGAACATTGGTAACCGGCGGCGCCGGGTTTTTAGGTTCCCACTTATGTGAATATTTGTTGCAAAAAGGGCATGAGGTTATCTGTATGGATAATCTTATTACCGGCAGGGTGGAAAATATTGCTCATATTCGCGATG
>JAJRUU010000117.1 GCA_024277605.1 bacterium | reverse complement strand
GCATCTCTTTATTCGAGAGACCTCATATTTATCAGCTACTTACGCAATGTGATTACCAAAAAACTGAAACATCTGGTTGTATCCAGTTGAATTTATTCGATTATTAACCGGACAGTAGTGAAAAATATTATAGCTTTTTGACGTTTCTGTTTTTTCTGGGCAAAAAAGCAATCGGCCCGAAAAACTCGGGTCTTGTTATGGGCAAATCGAGATTTAGATGAAAACTATAAATTTATCAGGTTGGGGACTGGTTCCCTTTTTCAAGGTACCCATCAGTTATATAGTCATAATATTAATCTTACCACTTAAATTCGGATTCCCATCAAGCACCATCGCCATAGCGCATAATTCTTCCCCCAAATTGCTACAGAGGGCCACAAAAATGGAGTTATGTGTATACAGCATACTTAACTGTCCAAAGATTATTGCTGTGGCACACTTATCAAAAAGTGTTGACAATGGTATCGTTTTTAGCTATTATTTTTATATGGATATAGTAAAAGGAGAACCAATAAGGGTGATTGAGCATCAGCAGGTATTAAAGAAAGCGACAGACACTCCTTGGAATGTTATCGATGAGGAAGCGGTAGTGCTTAATTTGGATAGCGGGCATTATTACATTCTCAATGAAACAGGTTGCCGGATTTGGGAGCTGCTGGATGGTGAGAAGACAGTGGCCAAGATAGCAAGCCACATATCCCAGGAATATGAGGTAGCCGAAGAGGTAGCGGCTGGCGATACAGCCAGGATTCTGGGAGAATTGCTGGGAGAAAAACTCGTAGAACCAGTCAGTTAAGCTTTTTTAAAATACAGAAAACAGCAAAAACATTTTATGAAAAAAAAAGCCGTAGTTAATTTTTTTTGTGTTATTTTCAACAAAATTGAGGATCTCGTTTTATGGGGTCGGATATTTACTCTCATCTGCCAACTACCCCTGCTGTTCAGGCTATTGAACATTCAACCCTTGCTCAAACTATTAACCCCTAAAAAGTCTGATTCTGCAATGAATTCAGATCGGGAAGAAAAGATTATCAAATGGACCGATACCATTTTGGGGTGGAATTTCTTTATCTTTAGAACATCCTGCCTTAAAAGGTCGCTGGTATTGTACCATTTTCTCAAGCAGTCCGGGTTGCCTTTGCAAATTAATTTTGGGGTGCGCAAAGCAGCGAAAAATGTTGGGGAACAGTGGCCATTATTGGCTGGTCACGGTTGGCTCAGTTTAAGCGGTCAAACATACTTGGAGAAGAATGAACCTTTACATACATTTAAACTGATTTATTCTTTTCCTCCATTGCAGCAAGCGGGACAATAAGCTCCAACCTGGCAAATTGCCGTAATGGTTATCAGTAAATAATGAGTATTCTCTTAAGGAGTTTTAACGTTGGGTAATAGTAATAGCTCAAGCTCACAAAAGAGAAAGCCGTACCAGCCGCCGGTGATGGATAAATATAACTCATTACAAGAAATTACCGCATGTACTTGTGTGTATAGTAATGTGTCAACAACCTGCGGTTGTCCAGTTATCTTGCGCCCCACCCGTGACATATGTGATTGCGATTTCGTATAGTAAGTGAGCTTGAGGAAATGGAACTTTTGCCAGCTGTTTTTCTGGCAGATTGGTGATAACAAAAATGGACAAGCAGCTAAAGAAGAGAAAGTACCATCCTCCAAAGTTGCAGAAACACGAAACGTTGAAAACTGTTACCCAAGGCGTCACGTGGGCTTTTAACGGTACCTGCCTTGGGTACGATGCCAACAAAGGAGCCTGTGTTTACGGTTATGATTGTGAATAATACCTGAGAGCTATGTTGTTAAATACAAGTAAATAAGTGGAGCTAAAATTTATGAATCAGGGCATAGGCAGCAACAAAAAAAAGTATATTCCTCCTCAAATGAAAATATACAGTTCGCTGAAGGATATCACTGCCGGGGAAACATGCTTATGCAGTGATGTGGTTTGCCCTGTTTACTGCTCATATTATACATATCCTTTAAATCTGTCCCAATACGGCAACTATTGCCCACGAATAAAAGTGGATTTAGGCGGTTGATTGACTGCAAATAGAGTAATTGTTGCCTGTTAGTAAAAATGTTTAAATAGCTGCACTAAGCATCTCCGCATAAACAGTTATAAGATTGCTTCGCAAGGGTCTTGACCCTAGGGTCGAGACCCTTGCTCGCAATGACAAAAGCAGTGTATAAGCTGTCAAAAGCGAGGCATCTTTAGCTGCCGAAGCAATCTCAGAAGTTATAGTTATTTATGCGGTTATGCTTATTATTTGAAACTGGTTTGGGAGAGATCATTTAAGTTGGCATTACCTTATCTATTCTTAATTTTATCTGCGTATCCTCATTGTTAATATCCCATGAAATTTAACCGGCAGAGTGAAATTTCTCTGGTTGAGAATGACCTCCCGTACGTCAAGAATTATCAGCTCCACCATATTAATCTGCGGTTGCTGAGCAACCAGCTTAATGTATTGAATGCAATTCATGAATCACTGGTTCATTTTGAACTTCCCGCTGAGAATCAGAATGCCCCTCAAATCAAGTTCGCTATACGGGTAGTTGAATCAACCGCTATTCCTACAGCTGATCTCCTGCATAATCTCAAGCTGGTCTCCTTCGATGAAAACCAAAAATATTATTCCGGCGGCAAAGGGCTATTATATACAATCTCTCCCGGTAGTTTCATGGTAACATGTGACTTGCACTCTCAAACCGCCGTTGGCATCCTGAACTCCGAATATGCTGATTTTCCGGGGCTCGTCTTTCATCAAGTATTCTATCCCATACTGGCCGAAATGCTCAAGCAATTACACCTGTTTAACATTCATACGGCGGCAGTATGCCATAATGACACGGGAATTATTTTCCCAGCCCATGCAAAAAGCGGAAAATCTACCATCACCATCAATATGTTAAATGCCGGCTTCGGTTTTTTATCGGATGATATTTGTTTTGTCAAAAAAAACTCATCCAAATTAGAGCTATTGGGCTTCCCTGAACCGATCAGGATATGGGATGAAACCATTCGGTTTTTCCCGGAACTGGCAGCTTTACAAAAACTCCGAGGTTGTTCGCATCTAAAAAAGAGCTTTAGAGCAGAGCAGGTTTTCCCGAACTCAATCTGTCTTCAGGCAAGCCCTGAATTTTTAATCCTACCTCAAATTATCGATTCCCCGAGCAGCCAATTACAGCCCATCTCTAAAACAACTGCCTTAGTAGAACTGGTGCCCCAAAGTCTGATGGTAGCCAACAAAAATATTGTCAAACACCACCTGGGAATTCTTACCCAACTCGTAGATACATGCAACTGTTTCCGGCTAAAGGCTGGGCGGGATATGGAAAAAATCCCGCAGCTCATAAAAGATATCCTGTAGTCAAGGTTACTCTAACCTCAACATTGACACGCAGATGCCTGAGAACAATCATCCCTCTTCAAGCTCAATACCCCGATATTACGTAATAGGGGGGCTATTTCTGTTATGGTTTTTGGTACGGGGAACCAGCTTTGGATTATCGCAAAATTATAGCTTCGATGCAGTAACCAGAACCACTATCGCTGAAATCTGGCTAAAAGACCCCCGTATTATTCCTTACGGACCGAAACAAGCGCCCACTCAATATGCACCGTTACCCATTTATCTCATGGGCTTATCCCTGTACGCAGCAAATAAACCCCATGTTTCACCGCGGTTGGTAAGCCTGTTTTTTGGCTGCCTGACCTTGCTGCCCTTATATCTTTTATGTAGATTGGAATTTGGTCAGCGTAGCGCATTATATGCCGCTTTATTCGGGGCCTTCTTCAGCTTACACATAAAGAGCAGTATGCTGGCCTGCAGCGAGGCTATCTTCTGCTTTTTTCTATTATGCGGGACATACCAGGTATTTAAATTTAAGCGCCAGCGGCACAATGCAGACCTGATTCTGGCGGCTGTGTTCATTAACCTGGCCGTTATGTCCCGCTATACCGGGCTTATATATATTCCGCTTTTGAGTCTGGTAATACTTGATAGAGAGCGTCTTACATCCAGTACGAAGGCAGCGATGCTGTTCATGGGGCTAAGCCTTATATCTTTCGGGGGTTGGCTATGGTTACATCATAGCGCTTTTGGAGATGCCTTTTATCCCATCAACTATATCTTAAGCGAACACATTGAGGTGATAAACCGCTTCAGGGGAATGGAAAAGCGGCTTTACTATCTTGTTTTTTGGCCGATAGTAGTAGGCCTAAGCCTTACCCCTCTTATAGCGGGCCTCTCTTTGCTGGGCATGATTGACAGTCTGCGCACAAGGAGACACCTGGGACTATTGGTATTGATTATTGGGCCATATTTATTTTTTATGTATCGCTCGGTAATTTTGGGCACCTTCTTTCTCATGCCCAGATTCGTGATTGATTCCAGCATATTCCTGCTGCCTTTTGCGGTAATCGGCATGGATAAACTGCAACCCTCAGTGCCTCGACCCTGGCGGCAACACCTCCCCAAGCTTTTAATCGGCAGCTCTATCTTGTGGCTGCTCCTTATAGTAGCGCTCTCTTATAGCAAGCTAACTCCTGTGGCAGAGAAAATGCGCGCCGTATCGCCCCTGTCACTGCTTGCGCCGGGACAGGAGCGAGTGGTTGCCTTCCTGCGGCATAAAAAGTCTCAGCAAAAAGTTATTCTGGATCACAACCCTACCTGGGGAGAACTGGAAATCATGTTTTATGCTTCCCTGCCCAATGAGCGCTTTATTACCAATATCCGTCGGCCTCAAACGCTAATAGACTATTTAGAGCACACTAATCCAGCATATCTCATTCTATTGCCTCAGGGAAACTTATCTCAAAGGCTCGACCAACAGCAGCTCGAGCTATTGGCTGAAAAATGCGGGATTAAAATCAGGTTGGTTTTTGATGAGGATGGTTATCGTCTATACCAGCTTGTCAGCTATATAGTCATAAAATAAGCAGAAAAACCTATGCTGGGCCACAGGCCCTTTTTGTAAAAATACTACTCCGTTCTTTTCTCCTATATCTATTGCATATAGTGGATAAATGTATTACTATACAGCCAGAGAGGGAAAGGTGCTTAGGGACAACAAATACCAAATATTGACATATGATATACATACTCATTGCATCAATTAGCTATACAATAATATTTATTAACTGGATGTAAAATGTGGCAATGCAAGACCTGACCCTATATTCTCTGTAACAAATAAGGCGTCTCCCGGTCGGTCAGTATAAATTTAACACTCATCTTTTGGCCCCTTCATGGCAAAGATTTATTTCCGACCATTATACCATATTCTGCTGCTAAAGTCCGACAGACTCCTAGGAGTCTGTCGGGCT
>JAJRUU010000116.1 GCA_024277605.1 bacterium | reverse complement strand
TCAATCATCCTGATATACCTAATGTTTTTGTACCATTAAAATTTTTTTACCGGACAGTAGTGGTATAAGGAGGTAATTGATGAATACACATATAAAAATCTTTCTGACAACAGGTGCATATACCGGATTTTCCCCGGTTGCCTCAGGTACTGTGGGCACGCTGGTGGGTATTCTGCTGTATTTATTGTTGCCGACTCAAGCCCCGGCGCTCTATTTGCTCTTGGTATTGGTACTAATTGGAGCCGCCATATGGCTGGCCCAACAAGGCGAGATAATTTTTGATACCCACGACAGTTCATACATAGTTGTAGATGAAATCGTGGGTTTTTTAGTGGCCATGTGCTGGCTGCCTGCCCATTGGGGATATATCCTGGCGGCCTTCTGTATCTTCCGGGTGTTTGATATTATAAACCCCCCACCAGCAGGGCAATTGGAGAGTTTGCCCGGTGGCTTCGGGGTGGTATTGGATGACGTAATGGCTGGAATATACACCAACTTGGTGCTGCAAGCATGGTATTTGATGTTTAACTAATGAACTCTAATGTGAATTCTGGTTGGCAAATTGGTATGTTTGTATGAATGTAACTGCTGCTTCAGTCCATCCACTGTTTATATTATCCGCCAGTTTTGTGTTGGGTTTGATGCTGGGCAGTTTTCTTAATGTATGTATTTGCCGCCTGCCTGAGCATAAGTCCATCGTAACCCCAGCCTCTGCCTGTCCCAATTGCAAAAAGCCGATTGCGTTTTACGATAATATCCCGGTATTGAGCTACCTTATCTTAAACGGCCACTGCCGTTACTGTAGCGAGCCGATTTCCTGGCAATATCCAGCGGTGGAATTGACAACCGGTCTGTTGTTTTTGGGATTGACCTATAAATTGGGGCTTAGTGTGCAAACCTTAATGCAGGCCCTGCTGGTGTGCGCACTTGTGGTGCTGAGTGTTATTGATTTACAGCATCAGATTATTCCCGATAAGATCACGCTGCCCGGTATAGTATTGGGACTGGGCCTTGCTGTTTTATCGCTGTTACCGGTAAATTGGCTGCAATCTCTGTTGGGGCTGTTTGTGGGGGGTGGTATCCTTTATGCGGCGGCAGTGTTAAGCAGCGGGGGCATGGGTGGCGGCGATATAAAACTGATTGCCTTAATCGGCGTATTCCTGGGCTGGCAGAAGGTATTGCTTACTATTTTTGCGGGTGTATTGTTAGGGTCTGTAGTTGGCGTGGCACTGATTGTTTTAAGGGGTAAGGGTAGAAAAGACAAAATTCCCTTTGGTCCCTTCCTGGCTGTGGGAGCATTGATTTCCATCTTCTGGGGCGGGAAAATCATCAATTGGTATATATCAATTTCCGGACTGTAGCCCGACCTCTTCATAAATTCAGGCTGGGTTTGCAAGACATCCCTTGCGAGATAAGGTTTATGAGCCAACGTCCAATAAAACTTTGTTTGCCCGAGGCGGTTGATCAGGAAGCTGATAAATTTATAATTTTCAACTAAATGTCGATTCGCCCATAACAAGACCCGAATTTTTCGGGCTAGGAGTACTTGGAGAATGAGGTTCTTAAATTCTCAAGCAGGTAGTATCAGCCTGAGGGCAAAAGCAAGTCTGTTTATCTTGGTTTTAATCCTGGGCTTTGCCTTTTTTGATGTAGGGTTGTTAAAGGGGTTATACGGCCTTATAAAATATACCCATATCCAGGAATCCCAGCTAAATCAAATACGTCAACTTTTATTTAAGATATACCTGCTCAAAATGCTGTGGGTTGTTTTATTAAGCGGCATAGCCATTGTTTTTGGTATCTGGATAATAAAACCATACAAGGATAGCTGAAAGAGGATCAAAACGTATGTTCGAGGTGCTGGTTTACAGTGGCCTGGCGGGAACAGCTACTTGTATAGGTGTGCTCCTGGTTATGTACTACAGGGGTTTTAAACGGTATACGGTCTACTTTATTTCGTTTGCGGTGGGCATACTGCTGGGGGCCAGCTTTCTTGAATTAATGCCGGAAGCGATAAAATATACCCCGCTGTACGCTCATCTGACGATGTTAATAGGGTTTCTGCTGTTTTATCTACTGGAGAACGTGGTCATTTTCCATTCCTGTTCCGAGGCCGATTGTAAGCTGCACCGTCTGGGATGGATGTCTTTTTTCGGTTTATTTTTACATTCACTGATTGATGGGGTGGCCATCGGGGCGGGTTTTGAGATAAGTCATTCCCTGGGAACAGCTACCGCCCTGGCGGTTATTTTTCATAAATTACCCGCGGGAATAATTACCACCTCGCTTTTGTTAAAAGCTAATTTTAAACGGCGGGCCACCTTTTTCTATTCGCTGATGGTGGCGCTGGCCACTCCCCTGGGGGCGGTGCTCACCAAATCGATTGCCTACCGTTTTACTGAAACGACCATGGGAATTATGCTGGCGCTGGTGGCCGGAAGTTTTATCTACATAGCGGCTGCGGATCTTATCCCACTCACCCATGATGAACATAACATATTAAATATAGCGCAGGTTTTTTTTGGGGTGGCAGTCATACTCGGGGTAGAGATGCTTTTTGGCTAGAATCATACCGAGCACCCCCCAAGGCACATCCCCCCGCCCCCTCTCCGGCAAGCCCCCCCGGGTTATCTCTTCTTACAACCTGGCTGGCAGTGCAAGCCGCACTCTTTTTCCTCAGGGGACTCCCACCACCAGCGACCGGCGCGGATATCTTCCCCGGACTTGATGGCCCGGGTACAGGGAGCGCAGCCAATACTGGGATATTTCTTATTATGCAGCTTGTTATAGGGCACATCATTGGCTTTAATATAATCCCATATCTGCTCCTCCGTCCAATCAGCCAGAGGATTTATTTTAAGAATTCCGCCATGGGCTACATCCAGTTCCACCTTTTTCAATTCAGTTCTGGTTACTGATTGTTCCTTGCGCAGTCCACAAAGCCAGGCATCCAGGGTCGATAAGGCGCGGCATAAGGGATCGATCTTCCTCACCTTACAGCATAACTTGCGCTGATCAATGCCGCGATAGAAGAGATTGGGCCCCTGTTCAGCCACCATTTTCTCTAAAGTAGCGGTATCCGGGCAGTAATATTCCAGTTTGAGGTTATATTTACTTATGGTTTCTTCGATTAAATCATATGTTTCATGCGGGAGCCTGCCGGTATCCAGGGTAAAGATACGCGCCTGGGGATCAATTTTAATGAGCATATCGGTCAATACCATGTCCTCAGCCCCGAAACTGGAAGCCAGGGCTACCTTGCGACCAAATTTATCCAGCGCCCAACGCAAAATCTCTTCGGTGCTTGCCGTTTCTAATTCCTCGCCTTTTTTTCTTAATTCAATATCTACAATTTCCGCCATTCTAATAGCCCTCCTTATGGCTAATAATTTATTACATGTTGCGAAAGCGTGTGTTTGAAGGACTTGAGCATAACATGTAAAATATTTTTGTCAACCCTTTTTGGGGTGGCAAGTCTGGGACTTGTCTGGAACTTGTCCCTTTTTTAAGGTACCCGGTATCTTTGAATTGTTCGGCTTAAATCATTTTCTGTTGATACCGACGTTGGGCATGTCGCCTGAAATAAAGCATAACCAGGCCAAATACCACCACCAGCAAAGCCATCCCTAAACAATTGCCAAATTTTATATAACTCTTCTGTGCATCGGTAACCTCTTTTAGCGGATAGTCGTTTAGCATACGTGCCCGCATCTTAATTAAATCCGGCCCCATATTAATCCAGTCAATAAGATTTAAGAAAAACAAGGAATTTCCACCGAATTGGCGAACCATACTATTGGTAAGCAGCCGTGAATTACTGATTACCAGCAGTTGCGTCTCCGGACTCTGAGTAATCGTTTTCCGTTCTTCTTCGGACGCCACTGCTAACTCTTCAGTTGCCGGCTCTCCGATCTCAGGCGGACTTTCTACCTGAGGAATCTCTTTATCGGTATAGAAGCTGTTAAATTTACCATTTATGGCCACCGCCAGCGGGTAACCGGCTAGTTCTGCGGGGGGCATAAATTGCTGCTGTGGGTTTAGATTAAAATAGCGGGTAACATTATTCCAGGAATAAGCCGAAGATGACGCCAATTTAATTACTTCATGCCCTTTTAGCTTATCCTCTATTAATGTAAGCGAGCTGGTCCAGGGGAAGACCACGTTTTCCAAACCCTGTAAAGCAGGGTGGTCAGCCGCCAGCCCCGACCTTACTACCCGCACCCAGTATGGATAGGGCATTCTGAAACTGAACATCCCTGTAGAAAATGAAGCTGTCGCATTAAATCTGCCATCCAACACCAGCCCAGAATTTAGTTTTATCCCGTAATGCTCCAGCAAATCGTCTGCCTGGGATTCAATGTCGACCGCATTTAAGCCTTGTTCGAGCTTTATTCGATCAAGCAAGAACACCAGCTTGCCGCCACGCATAAGGAATTGGTCCAACTCATACTTATCCGGAGCGCTTAAACCCTCGGGCTTGGCTACCACCAAGGTGTTTACCGCTTCGGGCACCGGTTTGCCCCCCGCTGTTGCAACGGTAATTACCTGGTATTGCATCTCCAATGCCTGGCGCAATTGGCTGTACTCTCCCTGAATGTTCCATTCCTTGTGACCGGTCAAGAAACCGATGGTTTTTGTTTCCGGGTTAGTAAGCTTGGTAATGCGGCTAGTTAAGTCATATTCCAGATTGCCGATCCCCTGCACAATTGGAATGATCTCTTTTTTGTCCTCATATAGTATGGCCAGTCCCAAATAAGCCGGTTGCACCTGGGCTTTGTCCTTCTCAATAATATTCAGCTGCACCTTAGGAATGCCCAATTGTCGTACCTGCTGCTCAATCTGGGGATCGCCGGCGGGGTCAATAAATTTTACCCGCAGCTTTCCTGCTGAATAGGCTTTATATTCATTCAGTAAATCATGAACCTGGCGCTTGAGTGCGGCCAGATAGGGGGGAAGATCGTTGCTGAAATAAACCTTGATGTACAACGGATCAACCAAATTGGCGGCCAGGTTGCGGCTGGCGGGAGATATGGTGAATTCCTTGTTTTTGGTCAAATCAAACCGGACAAATGACTCCAGGCTCAAAAAATTGACCAAGCTTAAAATCGCCAGCAGTAAAACCACCAACAGCAGGGAATGACTGCTTGCTTTTAACCGGCTGCCCTTCATATTAGCTCCACTTACGGCTCTCCAGGGTGCGTACATTTAAGTACAGAAAGAAAAAAATCAGCGACAGATAATAGATAATATCCCGCGAGTCGATAACTCCACTGGATATGTTGTCAAAATGATTAGCCAATCCCAGATATTCAAACGAGGGAACCAAAAAATTCGGTATAGCAAACAACACTATATTCTCACCGATGATAAACAAAACAAAGGCTAATGTAATGCTGATAATAAAGGCTACAATCTGGTTCAGGGTGAGACTGGAGCAAAAGAGGCCGATCGCCAGGTATACCCCGCCCATAAGCAGTATACCAACGTAGCCGCCAATGATAGGTCCCCAGTCCGGGTCTCCCAAATAAGCTACTGTAATGGGAATGCCGATAGTAAGCGCTATGGTAATAAACAAAAACATGTAACTGGCCAGGAATTTGCCTAACACAACCTCATAATCCTTAACCGGCAGGGTCATCAGGATTTCATACGTTCCCAGTCTCTTCTCTTCAGCCCACAGCCGCATGGTGATTGCCGGAATAAAAAATAAAAAGATCCAGGGAATCAGGTTAAAGAACTGCCGCAAGTTGGCCTGGCCTTCTATGAAAAACCCTCTAAAAAACAACCAATTCACCAATACCAAAAAGACAGTAATGCATATGTAGGCGATAGCGGAATTAAAATACTCCTTAAGCTCCCGCTTAAATATGGCGAAAATAGGGTTCATTTATCTATTCCTTGGTGGTCAATTGCATAAATACCTCTTCCAGGCTGAGCGTATCGTGGCGTAATTCTGAGAGCAGCCAATTCTGCTTAACCGCCAGGCGGAACAAATCCTGGCACAGGTGTTCGCCTGCGGTGGTTTTAATCTCGTAGCGCTGCGCATCCTGTATATTTGTCGACACTTGTTCAAACGAGGTTATTGCCGATAACTGGCTTAGCTGAGCCTCTATCTCTATTGGGTCGGCTTTCAGGGTGATATTCACCCGGTCTTCTCCTTTGGCATTGGCCGTAAGCTCCTCAGGGGTGCCGTCGGCTACAATACTCCCCTCATTGATAATCAGCACCCGCTGGCAGGTAGCCGATACCTCCGGCAATATATGGGTACTCAAAATAACGGTCTTTTGCCGGCCGATCTGCTTGATCAGCTGTCTTATTTCCATAATCTGATTCGGATCCAGCCCACTGGTAGGTTCATCCAAGACCAGAATATCCGGATCATGAATCATGGCCTGAGCCAGACCTACCCGCTGGCGATATCCCTTGGATAGCGTGGCAATGCCCTTTTTTAGCACCGTTCCCAGACCACAAACATCCAGCATATGCTTTATGCGCTTAACTCGATCGCTCTTGGGAATACCGCGCATCTGGGCAATGAAGCTTAAATATTCAGATACATTCATATCCAAATACAACGGAGCGCTTTCGGGAAGATAGCCGATACGTTGCCGCACCTCTATTGATTGGCTGGTAACATCAAAACCAGCCAGCTTGGCGGTTCCCTCATCCGCCGGCAGAAAGCATGTCAGCATACGCATGGTAGTGGTTTTTCCGGCGCCGTTAGGGCCTAAAAATCCCAATACCTCCCCTTGCCGTACCTGGAAGGAAACATCCCTGACCGCAGTCGTATCGCCAAATTTTTTGGTTAAATGGTGTACTTCTATCATAATATAACCCTTCTAAAGAATGGCATTTTATTATAAACGAGCTGTCATGTCAATACGTTAACATTTTTAATACGGCTAAGATTAAAAACGATTTAAAAGCAATTTATTACGTGTTTCTCCGGAGTATCTTGCAGCATATTATTATTACCACGTAACATGTTATGGCAACTATGCCACAATATGACTCTCCTGCCAGGATTTACTTATGTATTTGAGGGGCTAAGTACCTGCAAATAGTTGAATTATAAGATTATATGATAAAGGCATAGATATTGCTCATACTACAGGATGTCCTTCGTAAAAAGACCAGGCGGCACACATAAAATGTGTTTATAAACAAATGTAATGGCAGAAATATTTAAGAAAAGGGGTGTATAAAATGAATACAAATTTTACTAAGTTTGTGAGCTTTTTGTCAGTTGTATTTTTGATTGGAATGCTGGGTTGTGGGGGAGAACCACCCCAAAAGAAGGCTCATGAAAACGTACTGGAAAGAATGAAGCCTAAAGAAGAGGATCGACTAACGACGATCATGGACAGAAGCTGGGATAATCTGACGTATATACTGTACGGGTTCATGAACTACGATAATGAGAAAATAAAAATGGCAACTGATAATCTGAATGTAATTTGCCCTATCATGAAAAAGAGGATTGGTCCGCAATATCAACAACATAAGCAAGAATGGCAAGCGCAGTGTGATGAGCAACTCAGGCTTTCGCGCAATATCAGGCAACAATTTGAAGATCAAAACTTTGAAGGAGCCCGAAACAGCCTGCGTGATCTGGTAGGGGTGTGCATGGATTGTCATAAGGTATATCGAAAGCATTTATTGCAGCCGGACGAGGGAGACGAATCGCAATAACGATGTTGGACTAAATCAAAATCAATAAGATGAAGCCCTACACATACGGAGGGCTTTCATTTTGATGGGTAAAGTTTTTTGAAGAACATCCGCTTAAGCTCTTTGTCGCCGTCAATATCTTTAATTATTTCATAGGTTTTTAAAGCGCTCTCGCGGTTGTTTTGTTTTAAAAAAAGTATTCCGGCCATGCAAAAATAGTTGGCTGCCCGGCTGTTTTTCTCCTGCTTAAGGCAAGTTTCTCCCAAGAGAGTATATGCTCTTGCATCGTATGGCTTCTGTTGTATAACCTCTTTGAAGGCTTCGCTGGCTTTATCATATTTTTTTAGAATCAGATACGCCCCTCCCAGGGATACAATGGCGTCAGTATCGCTCGGTTTTAGTTTTATAGCGGCATTAAAACATTTGATAGCTTCCTCGTATTGCTCAGCCCCAAAATAGATGTTCCCCAGGCTATGCTGAAATTTGGCATAATCGGGCTGTAGCTCAATGGCTTTTTTATAGGCCGCTACCGTTTTTTCATATTGCTCAAGGATTGAGTAAGTAGCCCCCAGGCTGTAATACGCTTCGGCAGAATCCGGGTCAATTTCAATGGCTCTTTTATAAGATTTAATGGCTTTATCATATTTTTTCAAAAGCGAACAGACATCCCCATACCACAAATGTGACTCAATCTTGTCTGGATTTAGCTTTACCACTTTTTCATAAGCCATTAGGGCGCTATGATTTTTCTTAAGCGAAATATACGTTAATCCCAGGTTATAGTGGGCTTCCGTATAATTCGGGTCGAGCCTTATAGCCTCTTTAAAGCACTTAGCGGCTTTGTCGTATTGCGCTGCATCATAATAGGCTATGCCTTCATGGAAACATTTCGCCGCATCTTCCTCATATCCGGCACATCCGGTAATGCCAAACACAAAAATACCCAGAATTATAAAGTAGACCGCTTTGAAGTGTTGGCTGATTTTCATAGAATCTCCTATGTAAATTGTAATTAAACAAGCAAACTTCGTCAACCTGAATAATTCAACTCTTACACTTTAGGTAAAAAAATAAGTTAAAAATACTTTTAACCCTTTTTAAGGTGTGGTAAGATATTTGTGAATAATGATCGATTAGCTACTTTCGTAAACGAGAAAGACTTATGAAGCTGGATGTTTTAGCCATCGGAGCTCATCCTGACGATGTGGAGTTGGGGATGGGCGGCTTTCTGCTGCATATGAAAGCGCTGGGGTATACCACGGGCATCGTGGATCTGACCCGTGGGGAAATGGGCTCTCGCGGCACCCCTGAGATCAGGGCCAAAGAAGCTGAGGCTGCCGGGCGTCTGCTGGGAGTCAGTGTGCGCAAAAACCTGGATCTGGGAGACGGCCACCTGGAGTTAAACCTGGCCAACCGCCATGCCCTGGCATATGCCCTCAGGGAGCTTAAGCCCACCTTTATAGTAGGCCCATATTTTAATGATAAGCACCCGGATCATGCGGCTGCCGGCGCTATAATGAAAGCCGCCTCTTATGATGCGCGAATGGCAAAGCTGGAGCTAGGCCTGGGCCTGCCTCCCCATTCC
Organism: bacterium; assembly: GCA_024277605.1. Classification (GTDB taxonomy): domain Bacteria; phylum SZUA-182; class SZUA-182; order SZUA-191; family JAJRXT01; genus JAJRUS01. Next base: position 457 of record JAJRUU010000116.1, on the reverse strand, counting down.
TGCCGCATGCTGTTACACTACCCCTGCCATATTTATGTAACCCCCAGCCTGGTAGTGGATATTACTCCTTACTTAGAGCAAAAAATGGCGGCGGTCAGGGCCTATAAGTCTCAATTCGGCGAGTCAAATGCTGATTATGACTCAGATTATGTTCATATCGGCATCACCGATTATATATTGCATATAAAATCCCGCTGCGGGCATTTTGGTTCACTGATAGGCGTGTCATATGGCGAGGGGTTTTTCTGCCAGGATCCATTGCGGGTACATGACCCCTACTATTTACTTAAGGGTGTCTTGAAAAATTAGAATTTTTGTTCAAGATCAAGGCAGCCACATGTGGCCATGCGAAAAATTTAACCGCAGGTATATGTTTGATATTCCGAGGATTAAATTTTGAGCATAACGCAGAGCTTGGGCGAAAAGGCAATTGGGGACTGGTCCCCTTTTTCAAGGT
>JAJRUU010000115.1 GCA_024277605.1 bacterium | reverse complement strand
GCCTAAGGTCACCAAAAAAACAGCAACAAAACCTACGGCTCCCGTGCGGCTGGCTGAAACGGATATTGGCTTCGCTCGTATAGATGAATCACTAAAAATGGGGTCAATTATTGTAAAGCCCCATGAAAGCATTGGCTATTACGCCGACTGGGCGCAGGCTTCAACCTCCAGTGTCAGGCGCTTAAACGGTTTAAGATATAGTCAGCGGATTCATGTCGGTCAAGCCATTGAGGTGAATTATGGCAAGGTGGGAAAGCAGAAATTTGAAGAAAAGCGGGAAGCCTTTCACCGCCAGATACAGCAGGATTATTTAGATAAGCACAACATTGAACGCATTCAGGAGCATGTTATAAAACCCCGGCAAAATGTGTGGTATCTCTGCCGCTATGAATATAAAGTTCCACTGTGGCTGGTTGAAAAATATAACCAGGACAAAAACCTGACCCAGTTGAATGTAGGGGATACACTCTTTATTCCGATTGTAAACCGAAAGTTGTAAGTTTATCGTAAAGCATGATGATATGATTAGAAAATTATGTCTGGTTATAATCTTGTTATTATTTTCGATAGGCTGTGGTTTAGCTCAAAGACAGGCTTTAATGAGAGACAAGTATCCCTATTATCCCGATCATATTAAGCAGGCAATTAATGGCAGATATATAGTTGAAGGTATGAATCAAGAACAAGTATATTTAGCAATAGGGATAACTCTTTGTAAATCATCTAGTTATTACAAAGGTAGATATGCTGAAGTATGGTCGTATCAACCAGAGCCATTTACTGGCAAGCCATCGGGTGGAACTTTTGATTGTTTGCAAGCGAGACAGCGTGTCTATTTTGAGAACGGTAGAGTGGTTGGATGGGATAACATGTAAAATTATGATAACGAGTTAGGTAGTTAAGAAAGGAAGCTATAAACAAATAATGAAGAAGATTATAATTACCGTCTTGTGTGCTCTTACCCTTATACCATTAGTAGCCTCAGCACAGGTTAAGGAAAAGGGTAATGCCAAGGAGCCAGCAACTAAGCTAGAAGCATTCCTGGCGAAGAAAGGGAAGTTGCTCATTAAGGATTTCTATGAATTAGGAGGAGTTGCTGGCAGATATGGAGCCAAGATAAAACTTGATGCTGTGGTACTTTACGAGCCGGGCCAAGAAAGCCAAAGGATTCGAGGGATCAGAGTTGAAGTTAATGGCGGAGGAAAATATGAGCGTTCAGACACATCATTTCTTGATCTTGAAGAAATTAAAAGTTTGTCTAAAGCAATAGAGTATATGTTAAATTTATCCAAAAAATGGAAAGGTACAAACAGAGAATATACGGAGGTTGTCTTTTCCACTAAAGGCGATTTCAAAATAGGTTTTTACCAAAGGGGAACCGAAACAGGGGCATTTTCATCAAGTGGTTATGTTGGGCAAGTAACATGTTTTTTCACTTCACCACGAGATTTGATTTCTGTGAAGGATATAGTTGATAGGGGACTGAAACTGCTGAGTGAAAAATAATCATTGGTGATGGGGCAAGGCTAAATAAAAGGAAATCAGCTATGAAATTATACGAATTTACGGTAAATTTTATTCCGGCTGAGGAGGGTGGATATACGGTAACTGTCCCGGCTCTGCCGGGCTGTATCTCAGAAGGGGATACCCTGGAAGAGGCTAAGACCAATATAAAAGAAGCCATTCAGGGCTATGTTGAGGCATTAGAGAAAGATGGACAGGGCATACCCACCGAAAAGCTGGAAAAATTAAAGATTGCTATATGATCCCCAAGCTTCCTGGAATAACTCCAGATAAGCTTTTGCGGGATCTCAGAAGAGACGGTTATTATGAACATCACCGGCGAGGGGGCCATCTTTATTTAAAACATACCGCCAAAAAGGGGTTAATCGCCATTCCCATGCATTAAAAAGCTTAAAACACTAAAAAGCGTAATAGACCAGGCAAATATCAGTGTCGATGAATTGATAAGTTTGCTATAGAAATAAATTGTTTCAGCAAAGAAGGAGGGAAAGTCAGACAGATGAGTGGCAAAATTGGAATTATTGGTGGGAGTGGTTTATATGATATGCCGGGTTTGACCAAACTGAAGTCGGTGGCGGTAGAGACCCCATTTGGCAAACCCTCGGATGAATATATTCAGGGAGAGTTAGCCGGGCGGGAGGTGCTGTTTTTGCCTCGCCACGGGCGGGGACATCGTATATCGCCTTCAGAGCTTAATTTCAGGGCTAATATTTATGGGTTTAAAAAATTGGGGGTTGATCGTATTATTTCAGTTAGCGCTGTCGGAAGCTTAAAAGAAGAGATAAAACCGCTGGACATGGTAATCCCGGATCAGTTTTTAGATCGCACAAAAGATCGAAAGGCTACCTTTTTCGGGCAAGGGGTGGTGGCGCATTTAAGCTTTGCCGATCCGGTATGTGCTAGTTTGAGCGAGACGCTTTACCGGGCTGGGGAAAAGGCGGGGGCTGGTATGCATAAAGGGGGCACCTATCTGTGTATGGAAGGCCCCCAATTTTCTACCCGGGCGGAATCCAAGCTTTATCGTCAATGGGGGGCCGATATTATCGGCATGACCAATCTTACCGAGGCCAAGTTGGCCCGTGAAGCTGAGCTGTGTTATGCTACTTTAGCTATGGCCACCGATTATGATGTATGGCGTGAGGGCGAAGAAGATGTGACCGCCGAGGCCGTCATCGCTAATCTCATAAAAAATGTGGAAACAGCTAAGGCTATAATCCGGCAAGCAATTGAGCTTGTGCCTACTGAGAAAGACTGCTTCTGTGGCCAGGCCCTGAAAGATGCCATTGTTACCAGCCCGGAAGCAATTCCTGGAGCCACCAAGCAAAGGCTGGAATTGATCATTGGTAAATATATGTGAGCCGCTGGGTATAAATATGGGGGATATGTGATGAAAAGTGTATACTGTGGTTTATGCTGGTTGATACTGGTTGTTAGCCCTTATGTGGTTTGGGCTGCTCAAGCGGAAAAAATTCCTGCCTCAGAGCGCTTTCAAATGCAATTGCCCAGTGAGAGCTGGAAGCAGATGAACACTACCGAAGGCTTAGCCCTTCGGAACTCGGCAAAGACAGGGATATATTTGAAAAAAGATAACGGAAGCTTAATCTTGGTTCGTTCCGGCAAAAAAGCTGATTTCGGGATTTCGGGTTTCTTTGATTTTGCCTCTGACGATGCAGAGTTGGTATACTTAATGAAGCTTATTTCTAGCGGGGATTATATTAATGAGCTAAAGCTGGCGAGCAAAAACCCCTTGCTCTCTCACGCCAAAGCGTATAGTTTTGCGGTGCAGGATGATAAATTGGGAACGGCTACAAACCTGGCGGTAATCTTAAGAGGGGGGGATATCGTATTAATTGAGCTTGTGGCCGGTACCAAAAATTTTGATACGGATAAAGACGAGTTTTATAAGTTTTTAGATAATCTGGCGGAACGCAAAGCAAAAGAGTAAAGGAGTTTATACGTGAGTATTTTAGTGGTAGGTTCGGTGGCTTTTGATTCGGTAAAGACCCCTTTTGGTGAAGCCAAAGAGGTGCTGGGGGGGTCAGCTACGTATTTTTCGGTGGCTTCCAGCTACTTTTCGCCGGTAAATCTGGTGGCGGTAGTAGGTGAGGACTTTACCGGGGAGCACTTAAGTGTATTTAAAGAGCGGGAAATTGATATCTCAGGTTTGCAATATAGTCCGGGTAAAACCTTCAGGTGGAGGGGTGAATATGGCTTCGACTTAAACGAGGCGCATACGCTGGATACTTGCCTGAACGTGTTTGAAAATTTTAATCCTCAACTACCGGCTAAATACAGTCAGTGCAAATATGTGTTTCTGGGTAATATTGACCCGGATTTACAGAGTCTGGTGCTGGATCAGGTTGAAAGCCCCAAGCTGGTAGCTTGTGATACCATGAATTTCTGGATTGCAAGTAAGCTGGAGTCGCTGAAAAAGACCTTAGCGCGGGTAAATCTGTTGATTATAAATGAGGCTGAAGCCAGGGAATTGGCTGGTGAGCCTAATCTGGTTAAGGCGGCCAAGAAAATTCTCTCCTGGGGGCCGGATTCCATTATTATCAAAAGGGGAGAGTATGGGGCGCTGCTGTTTTCGGATTCCACCGTTTTTTCCGCACCGGCGTATCCCCTGGAGTCGGTTTATGATCCCACGGGCGCCGGGGATAGCTTCGCCGGTGGGGTAATGGGGTATTTAGCCAGTACCGATGACCTTTCTGAAGCCAATGTACGCCGGGCAATTATCCATGGCAGCCTCATGGCATCTTACAATGTGGAGGCCTTCAGCCTGGAACGCTTAAGGAACCTCTCTGCCGCTGATATAGATTCAAGGTTCCAGGAATTCAAAGCGCTTACCCATTTTGAGGTAAGTCCGACTTGTTTTACCACTTGTAAGTAACCAACCGATAAAGCAGATCGCTTTCAAGTTGACAAATGATTAGGATGCCTTGAAAAAGGGGACCTTGTCCCCATTAGCGATAGACTTCCAGGGCGACATCCGGGCAAATCTGAGCACAGAGGGTGCAGCCGCTGCATTTGGCTTCCCCCTGGAAACTGACGATATGATAACCGGCAGCGTTGAAATTCTGGCCCATAGTCAGTAGACCCTTGGGACAAACCGGGATGCACAATTGGCAGCCCTTGCAACGTTTTTCAATAACGATTACTTTACCCATGTTTTTCCATATATTTAATACGGGGATCGATCCAGGCATACGTTACATCGGTTAATAAATTAATAAATACGTAGCCCAGCGCAATCACCAGAATACACCCCTGAACCAAAGGGTAGTCCCGGCTATTAATTGCGGTAATGGTGAGTCGGCCGATGCCCGGCCAGGCAAATATGGTTTCGGTGATAATGGAGCCGGCCAAGAGCGATCCGAGCTGTAAGCCCAAGATGGTGACCACTGGTAAGAGGGCATTGCGCAGGGCATGTTTTACATAAACATGCAGCCGGGAAAATCCCTTGGCCCGAGCGGCGGTTATGTAATCCTCCTGGCTTACTTCAATCAGGCTGGAACGGATCATACGGGTCAGTATAGCAGCCATAGCGGTGCCCAGGGTTATGGCTGGCAGAATGATATGGGCTAAGCCCCCTCGTCCCCCAACCGGCAGCCAGTCAAGTTTTACGGCAAACAGGATGATCAGCATCGGCCCCAACCAGAAGTTGGGAATGGAAATCCCCAATAGGGCCAGTACCATGGAGCCGTTATTAATCAAGGAAGACTGCTTCATGGCGGAGGCAATTCCCAAAGGAAAGCAGATAAGTAAGGCGATCACCATAGCCGCCAGACTTAACTCAATGGTGGCCGGCAGGCGTTGTGTGATTATTTGAAATACCGGTTGATCGGTATGCAGGGAATAGCCGAGATTGCCATGTGCAAGGCCTGAAATAAAATCCAGGTATTGTTTTAACAAGGGCTTATCCAGCCCCAGCTCATGGCGCAGGCTCAGCTTATCGACGGCCCGGGCGGTTTCTCCCAGCATCAGCTCGACCGGATCACCGGGGATGAGATGTATGAGCAAAAACACCAGGCTCACCACGCCGATGAGCACCGGAATAGTTGACAATAAGCGCTTTATTAAGTAACCTTTCATGGGTGTTAAATTAACACCCTGGTATACATAAATCAAGCCCAAAGCAAGGGGATATTATCATGCCTAAAAAGATGCTGCTATATATCGCGGTTTTTTTGATTTGCCTGAGCGGCTGCGCCGTTATCAGCATACCGCTTTTTTCTCCCAGCCGTCCCCTGGAAGAGAAGGTTATTGCGGGTGAGGGGAAGGCCAAGATTCTAATGCTGGATATTTCCGGTACTATCAGCTCAGAGGAGAAATCCGCCCTGGGGGGCATAAAAAAAGAACCAAGTATAGTGGCCAGGGTTAAGGAAGAACTTGAGTTAGCCCAAGCCGACGAAGACATCAAAGCCCTGATACTTAGGATTAACAGCCCCGGCGGGACGGTTACCGCCAGCGATATCCTGCACCATGAAATTAGTCAATTTAAGCAAAAAACCGGGGTCAAGGTAGTCGCCTGTATGCTGGAGATGGGCACCTCCGGGGCGTATTATGTGGCCACCAGTGCGGATAATATTATAGCCCATCCCACCACCATCACCGGCAGTATAGGGGTAATGGTGCTTAAGCTGAACTTAAACGGGTTGCTGGAAAAGATAGGTGTCCAGAATGAAACCATAAAATCAGGCGATAAAAAGGACATCATGTTTCCCCTGCGTTCCATCACTCCGGAGGAGCGTAAAATAGTCCAGCAGATTATCGATCAGCTGCAACAGCGCTTCCTCCAGGTTGTTAAACAGGGCAGGCCGAATATGGACAAAGCCAGCTTAGAGCAAATTGCGGATGGCCGCATATTGGGTTCCCGGAAAGCGTTGGAGTTGGGCCTGATTGATCAAATCGGCTATCTGGATGATGCCATAGAAAGCGCTAAAAAGTTGGCCGGGCTGACTGATGCGAGAGTCATTATTTACCAGTCACCCTTCAGTCAGAAGGGCAATATTTATGCTGAAACTAAAGGGCTGGCATTTCAAACAAATCCTATGCAATCATATCTTAACGGGTTCCTGCCCAGCTTAAATCCTTACTTCATGTACCTCTGGCAGCCCTAGGAGTCTGTCGGCATGTCTTTTGACAAGAGGCGCTTTGATATAACCGTATGTGTTTCTCCCCTTATTATACCAAGTTGCAATCAAACATATACTAAATGGGTAGGGAGGGCTTTAGCCCCCGGGCTTTAGCCCTCCGCTCTTTGGTCGGCCTAAAGGCCGACCTACCCGAGTGAGAAATTAGTATCATTTTGAATGCAACTTGGTATT
>JAJRUU010000114.1 GCA_024277605.1 bacterium | reverse complement strand
GGAAAGTTACTCAAGCTGTTGCAATCGGCGGTATAATTTTAATTGCGTTCATCTTTCTGTTTGAACCTGAAATTGCCGACCGGCTACTGATCATTTTATTTCTGGGGATAAACGAAGCCCTGTTGATTACCGAAATAATAATTGTTAGGTGGATACTGCAAATAGCCCGGCGGCAGGGATACAATTATCGCAATATATTGATAGTAGGTACCAGTAAAAGGGCTCAGGCGTTTGCTAAGGTTGTTCATAAAAACAAAGAATGGGGATTAAAAATTACGGGTTTTGTGGATCAGGAAAAATCGATGGTTGGCCAGGAAATAGATGGAATAAAGGTTGTGGGTGTAATAAACGACCTCTACGATATTCTTTGCAATTCTGAAATAGCCGAGGTGGTGTTTATCGTTCCCAGAAAATGGTTAAATGATCTGGAAGAGACTGTATTAATGTGTGAAGAGATGGGAATAAAGGTCAGGCTTGCCGGGGATATTTTTAGCCACAAAATTGCCAGGACACACCTCCAGGAGTTTAGCGGGCAACACTTTTTAACCTTTGTGCTGCCGCCTTATAACCAGGAAGATCTTCTGATCAAAAGGATCATTGATGTTATATTATCTGCTTTAATCTTATTATTAATTTGGCCCTTATTACTGTTGATTGCAGTAGCAATAAAACTCACCGCTGAGGGGACGGTTTTTTTTAAACAAGTTCGCTGTGGGCAAGATGGCAAAAAATTTACCATGCTCAAATTCAGGACAATGGTAAATGATGCTGAAGAGTTAAGAGCACAACTGCAACAGATGAATGAAATGGATGGCCCGGTATTTAAGATAAAGAATGATCCCCGGATAACCAAAGCAGGAAGATTCCTGCGCAAGACCAGCCTGGATGAATTGCCCCAACTGTTCAATGTAATAAAAGGGGATATGAGCTTGGTGGGCCCCCGGCCGCCGCTGGCTTCCGAGGTGGAAAAATATGACCGTTGGCAACGCCGCAAGCTTTCCATGAAGCCCGGGATTACCTGTTTATGGCAGGTTTCCGGCCGAAATGAAATTGGTTTTGAAAAGTGGATGCAACTGGATTTAGCTTATATTGATAACTGGTCTTTACTCCTGGATATAAAGATATTATTAAAAACCATTCCTGCAGTGATAAAAGGAAGCTGAGAGTAAAAAATTAGTAATCTGACCGGCCCTGCTGTTTTGTTAACCTGACGCAATTAATAATTAATTGCACTAACTCTTTTGATGGTCTCGCAAAAAGTCGTCATTCCAGCGAAAGCGGGAATGACAATAATCTGTGTTTTCTGACTTTTTACGAGACCATCTCTTTTGGTTAATGGTTTTTATGAAGGTATTATTGGTAAATAAATTTTTCTATCGCAAGGGCGGAGACGCGGTAATATTTTTTAATACCGGAACTTTATTGGAAAAAAATGGGCATGTGCCGATTTATTTTGCAATGGAGCATGAGAGGAATCTGCCTTCTCCCTTTGCTCCATTTTTTATGTCGAACGTAGATCTAAATGCCACCGGAAATATAAAACATCAACTGAGGACCGCAGGCAGACTCTTATATTCTTTTGAAGCCAAAAGGAAAATAGCCCGGCTCATTGAAATGGAAAAACCGGATATTGCCCATATCCACAATATATATCATCAGATTTCGCCATCTATTATCGATACCCTGAAAAAAAACGGGATTCCCACGGTGATGACGCTACATGATTACAAGCTGACCTGTCCGGCCTATATACTGTTGCTAAATGGTCATGTTTGCGAAGGCTGTAGTAATGGAAAGTATTATAATGTCTTCTTAAACCGCTGTATTAAGGGCTCCCGTACCAAAAGTGCGCTTAATATGCTGGAAATGTATCTACACCATAAAATTTTGCATATCTATGAAAAAATAAACATATTGATTTCCCCCAGCAAGTTTCTTATGCAGAAGACCAGGGAGATGGGAATTAGCAGCGAAATAGTGCATCTGCCTAATTTTCTTGATGCCTCGGGATATAACCCCGCATATAACCGGGAGGAGAAGAGTATCGTTTATTTCGGCCGGCTATTTAAGGAAAAGGGAGTGCCCACCCTGATCGATGCGGTAAAGGGACTGGATATTAAGTTGAAGATTATAGGAGAAGGCCCCCAGCAGCAAATGTTAAAGAATAAAGTCAGCACAGAAAAAGTAACGAATGTTGATTTTTTGGGGTATCTACAGGGTGAGGAATTGCAAAATAACATAAAAAAATCGATGTTTGCAATTATCCCCTCAGAGTGGTATGAAAATAACCCCAGATCGGTTATTGAAGCCTTTGCCCTGGGAAAGCCGGTCGTCGGCTCAAGGATCGGTGGAATCCCGGAGCTTGTCAAGGACTGGGAAACCGGTTTGACCTTTGAAGCTGGGAATAGCGAAGACTTAAGCCAAAAGATATGTATACTGCTTAAAAACCAAAACAAAATTGAAGAAATGGGTAAAAAAGCCAGGGCATTGGTAGAAGAAGAGTTTAATGCGGAAAACCATTACCATGGATTAATGGCAATCTATAAAAAAGCCATAGCCGGGGCTAAAGCCGGAAAAGCCGGTTTCAACCATGAAAATAGCTAAAAGCATAATTAATATCAGAAGAAATTTAACCTGCGCTAACCCGGTGCCCCTGTCTATTGCTGTAAACATTACCGGGCGTTGTAACTTAAGCTGTAAGTTTTGCGAGAAAAGCCGCCAGGCTTCCACTGATGAAATCGATATTAAACAGCTTAAAGGGTTGATTGACTTTAGCCTGGAACATGATTGTTCCTTGTTTTTAAGCGGCGGAGAACCATTTTTACATAAACAAATATGGGACATATTAAGCTATTGTAAAACTGTGGGGAAGAAAATATCTGTGGTCACAAACGCTACTATGCTTCACGGTTTGTCCTCAGAGCGCTATGAACTTTTAAACGACACTATAGCCATGATGTCGGTTTCTTTGGACTCTGCGGATGCTGATGAACACGATAGGCTAAGAGGGGTAAAAAATACTTTTGAGCGGGCGCTAAATTTTTTAACTAACCCCCTGAGAAAAAATAAAGTCGGTATTAATTGCTTATTAACCCCGGAGTTTAAAAATATTAAGCCGATGCTGGAACTAGCCAAAGAAGTTAAATGTTCTTTGAACTTTCAACCGCTAATATTTGAATCCAATTATCCGGATTTGGCCAAACTAGACTGGAAGGAAGACATACAAAAAGAAATGGCCCTATCAGCTGAAAAAATGAATGAGTTGCGTTCTCTTGAAGCTTATGCGAGAAAACTTAAGGTAGGAACCAATCTGGCTTTGATCATGAAATATATTGATAAGTATTTTAAATATGCCGATACAGATACTTATTTTGAAAATTATGTCTTAGACAAATTCACTTGCTTTGTTCCATTTCAACAGTTGACTGTCGATGAAAAGGGATATATTGTGCCCTGTGTTTTTTTAAAGGGTGAGCAGTCTATTTATGATGGAGACTTGTACGGAAATTGGCAAAAGATGGCGCTTAAGTATCGCAAGATGTTAAAAGAGGGGAGGAATTTTAAAGTCTGCCAAAGCTGCTCCTGTCATTTTGCCGATAATTTTAGGAGTAGCGTCATTGCTTACCCGCTGATAAACCGAAAGCAGTTGTGGTGGCTGTCAACGTATTATCTTAAGCGGGTATTTAGAGGTGAAGGCAGAAGGGTATAAGGCCCTGATTCAGCATTAATCGCTTGAAAACAGGTAGGATTATGGTAATATTAAAGGGTAAGTTTTAAGCTGAATTACGCTAAACTGTAAAATTAAATCTTCCCAGCCAATAATATTTTGCTGGGGTTGTTCTATCAAAAAGAGAAAAATGATTGCCCAGTTAAATCCTTTATATATAAAAACACGTCCGACAAAGATGATTTCCAGGTTGATAAGTTATGCCCTGTTCGAGGGGCGGCCACTGGCTACGAAAGGGCGCTGGATAAATCCCCTGGTCTTTTCCTTGTTTATGCTGGAAAAAAATCTGCCCCAGCTTAAGAGAGTTGAAAAACCAATTTTTGTCGTTGGTATGGGGCGAAGCGGCACCACTGTCCTCGGGGTTATCCTTTCCATGCATCGGGACGCAGCCTTTCTTAACGAACCCAAGGCGCTTTGGAATGCCGTCTATTCCGGTGAGGACGTAATCGGCAATTACACCCAAGCGCCCGCCCGTTTCAGACTGCATCCAAAAGATGCAACTCAGGAGGTTTGTAAGGCTGCTCAACGCATACACGGTGCATATCTGACCATATCAGCAGCTAACAGGGTAGTCTGTAAATATCCCGAGCTCATTTTCCGGATACCATTTGTGCTGAAAATATTTCCCGATGCTAAGTTTGTCTTTTTGGTAAGGAATGGCTGGGATACTTGCCATTCCGTTGCCGGTTGGTCTGAGCGAAAAGGGCTTAAGCTTAACGGGGAAACCCATGATTGGTGGGGTATAAATAATCGCAAGTGGAAGCTTATGCTGAGTCAATTGATAGCTTCTGATAAGGATTTCCTGCCTATCTTAAATGAGGTATCCAAGCTTAATAACCATAACGACATGGCGGCTGTTGAGTGGATAGTCAGTATGCGCGAAGGTTTATACCAAAGAGAACGGTTTTATGATTGCATGTATACACTGCGCTATGAAGATTTAATGGAAAATCCACGTGAAATCCTTTGTGATGTCTCTTTATTCTGTGAGTTGGCGTATGATGAAAAATTTATTTCATATGCTGAAAAAGTATTGACCCCGGTTGCACCACACCCAAGCTTTGAGATGCATCCGGCGATTTACCCGCTGTTTAACGAAACCATGAAATCTTTAGGCTATTAACTTTAATCTTTTTTCAGGAAATATTATAATATGGAAGGCTTAATCGGAATCACTTATCGCTGTAATGCCAAGTGTTACATGTGCAATACCTGGAAATTTCCTACCAAAAAGGAAGAAGAGTTAAAGTTAGAGTACTATGAAAAACTGCCCCGGATGAAGTTTACCAATATCACTGGCGGGGAGCCGTTTTTAAGGGAAGATATCGGGGAAATTGTTAAGGTGATCAAGCGGAAGACCAAAAGGATAGTAATAAGCACCAATGGTTTTTTTACCGAACGGATTGTGGAGTTTGCAGAGAAAAACCCGGATGTCGGGCTTCGCATAAGTCTGGAGGGGCTGTCTGAGACGAACGACAAACTGCGGGGGATAAAGAATGGATTTGACAGGGGTTTGAGAACCCTGATTGAGCTTAAGGCTATGGGATTAAAAGATATCGGGTTTGGTATTACCGTATCCGATAGTAATGCCGACGATCTCTTAGCTCTTTATAAGCTTGCCCATGCCATGCAAGTTGAGTTTGCCACAGCTGTATTGCATAATTCATATTACTTCCATAAATTTGATAACCGGATCAACGATAAAGATAAAGTGGCCCGGGAATTTCGAAAACTGATAGGTGAATTCTTTTCTACTGGAAGGGTCAAAAACTGGTATAGGGCATATTTCAACTATGGAATTATTAACTATATTTATGGCGCTGAAAGGCTCCTGGGCTGTAAAGTGGGCACCGATGTTTTTTTCATGGATCCCTTTGGTGAAGTTATGCCCTGCAACGGTATGGAAGAAAGTATGGGTAATATAAAAGAAATGGACTTTATGAAAATATGGAATGGCGAAAAAGCCCAGGCGGTAAGACAAAAAGTAGCCAAATGCGATAAAAAATGCTGGATGATGGGTAGTGTAGCCCCCGCTATAAAACAGAATATGCTGAAGACAACTTTATGGATACTTAAAAACAGAAAAAGTTATAAACAAATAAGTGGAAAAAATTAGAGTTGCTGTCATAGGAACCAGAGGCTTTCCCGGGGTGCAGGGGTGAGTGGAGGCCCACTGTCAGGAGTTATATCCCAGACTGGCCGCCGCCGGTTGTAAGGTTACGGTTTTTGCCCGCAGAGGGTATGTTGATCCTGATATAAAAACCTGGCAGGGGGTAAGAATTGTTCCCCTATGGTCACCACGGAAAAAAAGTCTGGAAGCAATATTTCATACCCTGTGGGGTTCCTTGCAGATTTTTGGCCGCCGCAAGCAATATGATGTGGTCCACATCCATGCCATCGGACCTTCTTTATTTGCCCCTCTAATACGTCTAATAGGATTGCCTGTGGTAGTTACCAACCACGGGCCGGACTATAATCGCCAGAAATGGGGATATTTTGCTAAAAAAACATTAAGACTTGGTGAGCGGTGGGGAACCAGTTTTGCCTCAGCCGTTATTTGCGTATCCCGCCATATTCAAGACGAACTTAAAAAGCTTTATGGACGAACGATTATTTACATTCCAAATGGGGTTGTTATTCCACAGAAAATACCCGCCGGAGATACTTTGAACCAATATGATTTAAAACCGGGTAATTATGTCCTGGCAGTGGGACGCTTGGTACCGGAAAAGGGATTCCACGATTTAGTGGAGACTTTCAGCAGAATTTCCACCGATTGGAAACTGGTAATTGCCGGGGATGCGGATCATGAGGATGAATACTCCCGTACCCTAAAAGCCCAGGCTAAGAAAAATTCTAATGTGGTGATGACCGGATTTATTAAAGGGCTAACTTTGGCGGAGATATTTTCCAATGCAGGATTTTTTGTGCTCCCCTCATATCATGAGGGGCTTCCAATAGTAATTCTGGAGGCAATTAGCTATGATCTACCTGTTTTAGCTACTAATATTCCAGCCAACCTGGAGCTAATCGCTGACCTGGAATTCACTTTTCCGCCTGGGGACAGGGTTGCCTTAAAGGAAAAGCTTGTTCAATCGATGAAGTTCCCTTTAGAAAACAGCAAATTTGCCTTGGAGAATAAAGGACGCCTGGAGGGTGAGTTTAACTGGGAACGCATCGCCACGCAAACATATATGGTGTATACAAAGATTGTCGGGGTTGCCCATCGAGGAGCGCATTTGGACTAAAAACACCCCGTAAACCATTAGCTGATCGCGGTTTACGGGGTGTTTCTCAAGATTGTGCTGGTGGCTGTCGTCAGCCCGAAAAATTCGGGCAGGCACAGCCTGTTTCTTTTGGGACGTTGGCTCATAAGCCTTATCTCGCAAGGGATGTCTTGCAAGCCCAGCCTGAATTTATGAATAAGTCGGGTCAGAGCTGGCGATTAATAAGTATATTCCAGGATTATCGCCGTATTAGCGGGAACTTTCAAGGTTCCGGCAGGGACCTCCTGGTATTCCAGATAACCATCGTAATTCGCATTAACATCCACCGGGCCTCCGCCATGTGGGATAATTCTGCTAAATCCTCCATCTACCTGGATTGTCGCATCCTTGTCGAAGGGGTTTACAATAACCATTCCATTCTCAAAATGTCGGATAGCAAGCGTCCGGCTCGAATTCAACAAATCCTCGACTCGATTGGGAAACTCCAAGGGAGCCCCCAGGTTAATTTCATATTCGGGATAATATTGCAATGGAGCTGAAAATTCATTTTTGAGATCAACAAAACTATATGAAGAGTATTCACTGTTGCCCAGCAAATATGCGGCAATTGCAAATAGTCGCTTATTAATATTTCCCATATGAGATTTACTACTTACATGTACCAGTTTGCCCATATTCCCGGCTTTAATTAAATAATTAACAAACCTTCTTGACTGACTTGCCGATGTGTATTGATGTCCCTGAAAGAAAATGAACCCCTCAATTATGCCTCCATCGACTCCCTCAAGATAATTATTGCAGCCGGAGCACTTTGTTCCGCTATCACAATAATCAAGGGCTTCTTTCAGCCCATTAATAACTAATAATTTTTGGGAATCGGCTTTGACAGTTGCAATATGGTCTTTCATGTCAACCGCATATTCACACTTATTATAACCTGCCGGTAAAGCAGTATATTTGCTTTTCAACAAAAAAGGCGTGGCTGTATCAAACATTATACCGTCAGCTTCTGGAGGATGTTCATTAGCCCATTTTGTGCTCATGTCGGTCCATTCCGGGTTACTTATGTCCATTAAATAGTTGCCAAAGGCATAATTTTGTATTCGATTATTACTGGCATCATAGGCAAAAAGGAGTTCGTTAGCTTCACATTCCTGGTTTTTCTCAGTGTTTGGTTGGATATGCTTGGAATTGATGTAGCCCAAGAGCAGAACATCTGAATTATAAGCTTTAAGGGCAGGGTATATATTTGAATTAACAAGCGATTCACCTATCTGGATAATATAGAAATTCGTTGCTGCAAATTCAAGCTGTGCTTCAGAAAGGTTCATACCGGACCACACAACCGTAGTAGGTTTTATTGTGAAATTACAATCCTCAGGGCAGTTAGTAAGGGTTTCTCCGGCCTCACATACCATGTTTCCACACGTTGAGGCAACAAAGGCGTTGCCCACAGCAGGATGTGATACCTCAAATAGCACAAAAACACTCACCAATAGAACTAGGCCAATAATCTTTCGCATGACTTTTCCCTCCAATCATAAAAGTAGGTAATTCCATCATCATCCAGCTCAAAAGAAGAACCCGATCTAATTAAAAACAAGATGAGAATATTAATGAACTCTTCTCAATCACCATGCCTGTCTTTTAAGCCTTATTTGCACTATGTATGCCATTAGTTGCGTATTGGCGTGTCTTTGTATAAGACAGGGGTACGTTCCTGACAATACAGTTGTTTACACAACCAAGATAGAATCCATTTATTGCGTAAATTATAAAGAAAATCACAATTAACAGGGTTTATTTACCATAACGGGTGTATATGCCCTATATGTGCGGTGTATGCAAGTTGTAGCTTGACATAAGAGTGCATCGGACAAACAAAGATTTTGCAGTCACCGGGATAACCGTTTTGATTTGCAATGATGATGGCGCTTTGCCAACTCTATCGCCCCCCACTTCACATATTCGTCATCGCGGGTGATTTTTATCTCGTCCCCTATGGCGAATGCTTTCCAGCTATTAACGACATTGGCGATAATCGGCTCTTCGGTACAGTATTCCCACGCTTTCTTACCCCGCTCCTCCCAGGTGGCTGGTATATGCACGCCGGAATTTCTTCGTGCCTATGCTGAATTTCCCAAGCTACAACGACATGAATGCTCATCTGCTGCAATGCACTAAGCGGCTTTTTACTAAAACAGC
This sequence comes from bacterium, assembly GCA_024277605.1. GTDB lineage: Bacteria > SZUA-182 > SZUA-182 > SZUA-191 > JAJRXT01 > JAJRUS01. The sequence continues at coordinate 316 of JAJRUU010000114.1, read as the reverse complement.
GGGTAAAGATTGTAGATTGTCAAGAGAATTGACCCCTTATCACCCGAAAAATTTGGGTATTGTCCTGGGCGAATCTGCATTTAATTGAAAATTATAAATTTATCAGCTTCCTGATTAACCGCCTCGGGCAAACAAAGTTTTATTGGACGTTGGCTCATAAGCCTTATCTCGCAAGGGGTGTCTTGCAAACCCAGGCTGAATTTATGAATAGATTGGGTTGAAAACATTTACATTCTGTAAGAAGCCTGTTAAAATTGCCTTCGGTGATGGAATTCCGTTAAATATGAGCGCTTATCATACGAGGACTAGTGTAAAT
>JAJRUU010000113.1 GCA_024277605.1 bacterium | reverse complement strand
GGCGCTGGGGCAGTTGCTTGGGCAGGTTGAACAACACCATATCTGCCGGGTAGGGGTTACCGGTTCGGCCAGCCGCCTGGTGGGTGAGTTACTGGGCGCTGAAATGGTTAATGAGGTGATTGCCCAATCTCAAGCCATAATAAAGCTGCACCCGGATGTCAGGACGGTAATTGAAATCGGGGGTGAAGACTCTAAGTTTATCCTCTTAGGTGAAGATCAAAACATGGCGGATTTTGCCATGAATACCATCTGTGCTGCGGGTACCGGCTCTTTTCTGGATCAACAGGCCAGCCGCCTGGGGGTTTCCATTGAGCATGAATTCGGTGAGCTGGCCTTACGCTCCGCCAACCCGCCCCGGGTTGCCGGGCGTTGCAGCGTCTTTGCTAAAACCGATATGATCCACCTGCAACAGGAGGCTACCCCTATACACGATATTGCCGCCGGTTTGTGCCTGGCTATGGCCCGCAATTTCAAAAGTAATATTGCCCGCTGTAAGGGTTTTATAAAACCGATTGCTTTCCTGGGCGGAGTGGCCGCTAATCAGGGTATGGTGCGGGCCTTTGAAAATGTGCTGGAACTTGATCCTGGTGAATTGATTGTGCCTGCGGAGTTTGCCTGTACCGGCGCTATTGGAGCCGCATTAGTGGTAGCGCACCAGCCTGAATCAACAGCCGCTGTCGGCTTTATCGGCTTAACTCTCTTACAGGATTATCTAAAAAACAGATCATATAAGCCGCAGGGTCTGGATTCCCTTTCGGGCTATATCAGCTTAAAGTCTCCTGCTAACAAGATTTATACTATCCCAGCTGAAGAGGGTAAACTGGAGGCTTATTTGGGCATTGACGTGGGATCTATCAGCACCAACGTGGTGATTATAGATAAAGCGCGCCATGTGCTGGCCCGGCGCTATCTCATGACTGCCGGTCAGCCCATCGAAGCGGTACGCCGCGGTATCGAAGAGGTAGGCCGGGAGGTAGGTAGCCAAGTGGAGATTAAAGGGGTGGGCACCACCGGTTCGGGGCGTTATCTGATCGGGGATTTTGTGGGAGCCGATATTGTAAAAAACGAGATTACCGCACAAGCCAGAGCGGCGCTGGATATCGATCCTGATGTAGATACAATCTTCGAGATTGGCGGCCAGGACTCTAAATATATCAGCTTTGAAAACGGAGTGGTGGTCGATTTTGAGATGAATAAGGTGTGTGCCGCCGGTACCGGCTCCTTTCTGGAGGAGCAGGCTGAGAAACTGGATTTGCAGATTAAGCGGGAATTCGGCGATTTGGCCTTATCCGCTAAAGCTCCGGTGCTGTTAGGCGAGCGCTGTACTGTGTTTATGGAATCCAACTTACACCACCACCAGCAACAGGGTGCGGCCAAGGAAGACCTGGTGGCCGGTTTAAGCTATTCCATCGTGTATAACTACCTCAACCGGGTGGTGGCAGATCGCAGGGTTGGTCAGCGGATATTCTTTCAAGGCGGAGTAGCCGCCAATCAAGGGGTGGTGGCCGCTTTTGAGAAGGTAACCGGTAAAAAAATCACCGTACCTCCCCACCATGACGTTACCGGCGCTATGGGGGTAGCCATCATTGCCCAAGAGGAGCGGAGTTGGCAAGAGAGCAAGTTTAAGGGGTTTGACTTAAGCCAGCGTGAGTATGCGCTTGAATCTTTCGAGTGTAAGAGTTGTTCTAATATGTGTGAGGTCAAACGGGTAAGCCTGGCGGGCGAAGCTCCGCTTTATTATGGCAGCCGTTGTGAGAAATACAACCTGAAATCAGGCGCTACCCTCAAAAACTCCCGCCCCAGTTTATTTGCCGAACGGGAACGGCTTCTCTTAGCTGATTACGTACCCAAAAACAAGACAAAGCGCCCCAATCGCTCACCAGTGGGTCCACGAGTGGGTATCCCACGCTGTTTGTTGTTCTATGAGCAGTATCCATTATGGCAGGCTTTTTTCAAGGAACTCGGGGCTGAGGTGGTTTTGTCTGAGCCCACCAATAAGAGCCTTATTCACCATGGGTTGGAATCGATTACCGCCGATACCTGCTTTCCCATAAAACTTGCCCACGGGCATGTGCTGGATTTGCTGGATAAGGATATCGATTATCTGTTTTTACCCAGCATCATCAGTATGCAGCAGGAAAACCCCAACTTTAAGCAGAGCCAGACCTGTCCCTATGTGCAGTCCATCCCCTATGTCATAAATTCGGCCATTAATCCGGTGAGCAAAGGGGTAAAACTGATTCAGCCGGTACTCCGGTTTAATCTGGGCAGGAAGCATCTGGAAAAGGCGTTGCTTAAAGAAATAAATTTAAAACTTGGCAAAAGTGCGGAGTGTATCAAATCCGCATTAAATAAAGCCCAGCAGTATCAAGAGCAGTTTTATGCCGCCATTGAACAGCGCGGCAAGGAAATACTAAGTACCCTGAAGCCGTCAGAACAGGGGTTGGTGGTTATCAGCCGACCCTATAACGGGTATGACTTGGGAATGAATCTTAATCTGCCCAAGAAGTTAAATGACCTGGGGGCGATTGCCATACCGATGGACTTTCTACCGCTTAAGGATGTTGACCCGTCTCAAAGGTGGCCCGACATGTACTGGAAATACGGCCAGAAAATTCTGGCGGCGGCGGAGATTGTTAAAGCGCATGATAACTTAAACGCCGTCTATATCACCAACTTCGGGTGCGGGCCAGATTCTTTTATCACCCAGTTTTTCCGTAAGCAGATGGGGGATAAGCCCTATCTCCAGTTGGAGATTGACGAGCATAGTGCGGATGCCGGGGTTATAACCCGTTGTGAAGCATTTTTAGACAGTATAAACAATAAAAAACCAGCCAGGGGTCATGACCCCCGGGCTGGACTAATTTATAACAAAACCGCTGCGGCTCCGGCCAGCGCCAAAAAGTTGCTACCCAATAAAGATCGCACCATTTACATCCCTAATATGTCGGATGCGGTGTACGCCATCAGCGCCGCTTTTGAGGCCTGCGGTATGCGGGCTGAGGTGCTGCCTGAATCGGATGCGGAATCGATCGCTTTGGGCCGCCAGGTTACCAGCGGGCGGGAGTGTTATCCCTATATTCTGACTATTGGTGATTTTATTAAAAAGCTAAGGCAGCCAAGCTTTGATCCGGGCAGAAGCGCCTTTTTCATGCCCTCTACCGATGGGCCGTGCCGCTTCGGTTTATATAATCTATATCATAAAATAATCATTGAGGATTTAGGCTATAAAGATGTCGCCTTTGTAGCGCCTAATCAGGGGAATGCCAAGGATTTTTATGGCGAGTTGGAGGGGTTTACCAAAAAATTCGATCGGCTGATATGGCTGGGGATATTGGCTGTGGAGTTTTTAGAGAAACTCACGCGCGAGATCAGGCCCTATGAGGTACACAAGGGGGAGACTGATCGGGTGTATGGCGAGTGCTTGAGGGAAGTCCATCGATCAATCGTCCAGGATGATCTCATCCCTACCTTAAAGCGCTGCGTAGGGAAATTCAGTAAGATTAAAGCCGATTATGATTTTCCAAAGCCGGTGATCGGTATAGTGGGTGAGATATATATCCGCTCCAACCGTTTTGCCAATAACGGTGTTATCAGTAAAATTGAGGAGTTGGGCGGGGAGGCCCATCTGTCGCCGGTACAGGAATGGATCAAGTTTATAAATTATGTGCATAAAAAGGAAAGCCGCTTAAAGAATGATTATCCGCAGCTTATGAAATGCTTCGTTAAAGAAGTAGTGCATGAACACGATGAGCGCAGGGTATCCAAACTGTTTAAGGACACAATCAGACGTCGGTATGAACCGAGTACCCAGGAGATTATAGCCAAAAGCGCTCCGTTTCTGGATAATTCATTCCATACCGAGGCGCTGCTCAGTATAGGACGGGCGGCAGCCTTTGCCTCCGGGGAGGTATCCGGTATTATTAATGTGAAACCGTTTAACTGTATGCCCGGTACGGTAACCACCGCTATTTTAAACCGGGTGCGAAAGGATTATAACGGCGTACCGTGTCTGGATCTGGTGTATGATGGGCTGCAGGAATCCAATACCAATACCCGGCTGGAAGCCTTTATGTACCAGGCCCGCAAGTTTAATGAAACTTGTTTATGAATGATTGAGTGTCATATGGAGAGGTGCGAGAGTGGTTGAATCGGACGGTCTCGAAAACCGTTGGGCTGTAAGGTCCCGTGGGTTCGAATCCCACCCTCTCCGCCAATAAGACACGGTCTGCCCTTATGATTTAGCAGAGCATGAGGGCAGACCGTGACTGTTGGGCTAATTACAACTTTTGTAACCGCCTGATTTATCAGGCATTCATTGCCCCGAATGATTCGGGCAAAATAATTGACATAGCATATCAAATGTATTACACTTAAAGCTACAGTATAAATTTCCCCTAGCATCAGGAATGCTTTATGACGGGTACTAAAAAACGCCGATTGACCGCTTTCGAGGAGGTGGCCATTCCACATTTGAAATTTATTTATCGCTCGGCTTACAGATTTTGTGGGAATCCCACTGATGCGGAGGACTTATCCCAGGAAACTTTTCGGGCTGCCTTTGAAAAGTTCGCTCAATTAAAGGATCACAATAAAATAAAGAGTTGGTTGTTTGTAATCCTGCGCAATTCCTATATGAAGAAAATCGAGAAGGACAAAAAATACGTGTTGATTGATATCGACATGGACAAAATAAGCTATAGTGCCAAGGATGCCAGGCATTTCGATAAAAATTTCGACTTTGAAAAAAGATTAAACGGGGATTTGCAGGCAGCCCTTGATAAATTGGATGAAAAATACAAAACCCCGGTATTACTTTCCTATGTCGGCGGATATTCTTATCAGGAAATTGCCGATACGCTGCATATACCAATCGGTACGGTTATGTCCAGAATCGCCCGGGGGAAGATGTTCTTAAAGAAAGAAATACTTGAAGCCACCGAAAAAGCAGAAGTAGGATAATGAGTTGCCACAAATACCTTTTTGATATCGAATTATTGCCGTCGTTGGATGAAGATGACGACATATTTCAGCAGGTTATATTACACCTGAAACAATGCCCACATTGTCAGGATCGATATGAAACTGCCCGAAAATTGGATGAGGTATTGGAGGCCGGGTTAAATGCGCTCGATCCGCCGGACGCATTTTCCTGTAAAATCATCGGCCACATCAAATACTCGCTGCTACCGCTTTTAAGAAAAGCTATTCTGGAAGCGATCAGAAACACCAGTATCAATCCATCGGCCAGCTGGGTTCACCGGCAAATGCAGCCACAGTTTTCTAATGCCAGCTTACGAAGTATCTGCCGCAACTTAACTATTCTAAAAGAAGAAGGCTATATTCTGGAAGTGGATTTTGGAGAGGGATTTAAACGCTTTTGCGGTAACCCTGAACCCCATTGCCACTTTATCTGCCAGCAGTGTAACGGCATCTATGATATTTTCCAACCAGCCCACAAACTGATTAAGCTGGAAGAAATTCAGCAGTTGGGATACCAGGTGGTAGAAACTAATCTGGAGTTGCGCGGGATTTGCAAGAAATGTGGCAGTGCTTGAAGGTTCTGCCCGGTCCGGCGGATCCGGTATGAGTAGATCAGGTTGGTTATGCTTGGTCTATTTCTTCTAATATGGCGGCTGCCAAAAGGGGAAGCATGATGTCGTGGTGGCCGAGTAGGTTATAGCCTTTACCGCCGCTTGCGGTGGGGCGGCTGACTACATTCTGGCTGGGGCGGTAGTGGCGGATAAAATCCATATTGGCGGTAACAAAGTTAGCCAGCGGATGACCCAGGTTACGCACTAAACTGACCGCTTTTAGGAATACTTCGGGGATGATGACTGCTGAGCCGATGTTTAAGAACACCCCGCCGCCATCTAAATGCGCCACTACTGAGGAAAACAAGTGAAAGTCCCTGAGGCTACCCTGGCCGATTTTGGCCCCATCGGCCTGAGGGTGAAAGTGAATGATGTCGGTGCCTATAGCCACATGCACACTTAGTGGAACATTTAAGCGATAGGCGGTAGCCAGCAGGCTATGGTCTACATAAGGGGGGTTGATCTCCAGCAGCTTCTTCCCAACCGCCTCTCCCAGTCCCAGTCCTTCAGCCACGCCCTGGTTTATGGCCTGATTGATCAGCTCACCGGTCTCTTTGGCCATCCCAAAGCGGCCCGCTCCCAATTCAGCCTCCACCTCTTCTGATGTCTGTCCGGCATAGGCCAGCTCAAAATCATGGATTACCCCGGCGCCGTTTATGGCCAGGGCGCTTATGAGGCCGCGATTTAATAGCTCGATTACGACCGGATTTAAGCCGCACTTTATTACATGCGCCCCCATACCCCAGATGATGGGTTTGCCCTTTTTGTGCGCCTGGGTAATGGCGGCCACCAACGCTTTAAAATCAGCGGCAGCCAATATATTGGGGAGTGAGTCAAGAAAGCGGCTAAGGCTTTGATCTGTTTTAGGGGGTTGCGCAAAATCCTTAATGGCTACCTTGGATTTGCGCTCGCATATAGAGTAGCTGTGGAGATTTTCACATTTAAGCGGTTTGTAGGGGTAGTCTTTTTTTGCCATAGCAAGGTTTGTTTATTTGCCAAACAACTCCTTTTCCACCAGTTCACAGATAATATGCCCCACGGTGATATGTACCTCCTGAATACGGGGAGTAACGTCATGCGGCACCATCAGGCAGTGATCCACCACCGAGGCTAATTTTTTACCCTTGCCGCCGGTAAAGCCTATGGTAGATAGACCCTGCTTGCGGGCGGTTCCCATCGCCAGCAGTATATTGGGCGAATTGCCGCTGGTGGAAAGCCCCCAGGCTACATCCCCGGCCTGTCCCAGCGCTTCTATCTGGCGGCTGAATATTTGGGAGTAGTCACAGTCATTTGCGATACAGGTTATAATGGAGGTATCTGTATTTAAGGCGATAGCCGACAAGGCTGCCCGGTCGAAGATCATGCGGTTTATGAATTCGGCTACCAGATGTTGGGCCTGGGCTGCACTTCCCCCATTACCAAACAGCAATAGCTTTTTCCCCTGGCGGAAGGTGTTAATCAGCAGGGAAACAATGGCCTCAATGGTCGATGTTTGCTGCATACAGCCGATATGGGCATCAGCCGTTTGCTGCAACAGCGCTTCAATGGAATTATTCATTTTTTATATAGTGACAGAAAACGGGGTCAATGCTTCGCCCCGTGGTAGGTGATGCCCTGGTTGCCAAAGGATTTTAGCACCTGATCCATATTATCAATCAGGGTAAGGGTGGCCCTTTCAATTTTATAAATAGTATCTTCTGAACAATCCTGCATGTCGAGACCGTAGACAGCTTCTTCCATGTCCCGAACCTGTTCTAATAGATCATCGTTTTCGAAAGTTTTTCCCCAAAACACACATGCATCCAGAAACAGCTTGATACTGCTATGTATTCGCTCACGTTTGTGTCTTTCCAACATTATTTCCCCCTTGATACGTTTATAGTATACCATAAACTTAAATTAGTGGGCAATATTTTTATGTATATATATGTATATACACGAGTATACGGGCTAAATATTATACTCTTTTATCAACCTGATCTATTCATAAACTCAGACTAGATTCGCCAGACCTCCTGTGAGATAAGGTGCATGAGCCAACGTCCAATAAAGCTTTGTTTGCCCGAGGCGGCTGATCAGGAAGCTGATAAATTTATACTTTTCAACTAAATGTTGACTCGCCCATAACAAGACCCGAATTTTTCGGGTTAAATAAAAGAATTTGACATAGGCTATTAATCGATTATAATAAAATGAGATATTAGCTATGGAGGCACCAATAGTTGATGGAAAAAAATGTAAGCTTTGATCCTCCGGCAAAGGGCGCTGCCGACAATATATTATTTAACCCGATCTATTCATAAGTTTATATATGATTTGCCAGACCAGGCATGGCCTGGACTTATTATCAAAAAGAGTCTAAAGCCAACGTCCATGATAACTTTGCTTGTCTGAAAATTGTTGTGTGGAAGCTTACAAAGTTAATATTATCAGTAAGATGTGGTTTTGCTGTTAATAAGGCCCGGATTATTCGGGTTAAAATTGACCATCAGGAAATGGTTAAGGAATCAAGGGAGGACAACAATGAGTTTTACTTCCACCTTAGCCAAAGGAGACGTTGATGAAATCGGTTAATGCTAAATTCCCTTCTCCCAATGAAATGGAGAAGGATTTTAATGAGTTTTTGTCCAAAAAATATGGGGGAAGTGTACGGGTAGGTTCCATCTTTCCAGCTCCTCAGAGTGAGGATTTGACTGAAGAAGGAGATGCTGCTACCCCTGAGAAGCATGAGATAAAATTTGATATGAAGCCCGAAGAACTGGAGGCGTATCTTAATAAGTATGTCATCAAGCAAGAAGAGGCGAAGGAAGTCCTGGCTACTAAAATATGCACCCATTTTCAGCGTATCAAGCTCTCCAGCACCCAGGAGCTTGTGGGCAATATCAAAAACAATATCATTCTTATAGGTTCTACCGGGGTAGGCAAGACGTATCTGATCAAATTGATTGCAGCCAAGATCGGAGTGCCGTTTGTAAAGGGAGATGCCACCAAATTCAGCGAGACCGGTTATGTGGGAGGGGATGTGGAACAACTGGTACGTGATTTGGTGCATGAGGCTGACGGCAATATCGAGCTGGCCCAGCATGGCATAATATATATTGACGAGATTGATAAAATTGCCGCCGGTAACTCTGCCGTTGGCCCGGATGTATCGCGTACCGGGGTACAGCGTAATTTGCTGAAACTCATGGAGGAGACCGATGTAGATCTGAAGGTGCCGCATGATCTGGCCTCTCAGTTGGAAGCGGCTATGAAATTTCAAAAAACGGGAAAAGTTGAGCGCAAAATAATAAACACAAAAAACATTTTATTTATTGTGAGTGGGGTGTTTAATGGCTTAGAAGACATAATCATGAAGCGCTTGAACCAGCAGAAAATTGGTTTTTCAAGCCAGGTTCAATCTAAGCCGGAGCATAAAGAGAAATACTTAAAGCAGCTTAAATCCGAGGACTTGCTGGAATATGGTTTTGAATCTGAGTTTATAGGGCGGCTGCCGATCGTGGCTGTATTGGATACCCTGGAAGCGGAGGATCTATATAAAATTTTCACTAATCGTAATTGTTCGGTGATTGTGAGTAAAAAGAGGGACTTTAAAGCCTACGATATCGATTTGAAGTTTGAAGATAAAGCCTTATGGGAAATTGCCAAACGAGCATATCAGGAAAAAACCGGGGCCAGGGGTTTAGTGAGCGCAATAGAGCGGGTTTTGCTGAAATTTGAGAAAAAATTGCCCTCGACGGATATTAAGCGGATGGTAGTTAGTGCAGAGGTGGTGGCTGATCCAATCGGCGAGCTGGAGAAACTGTTGGCCAATCCAGACGATAAACGGATCCAACTAGCCTATCAACAGCTGTTAGAGGATGAAAAAAAGATATTGCGGGATAATGTGAGCGAGTATGAACAGGAATTCAATAAGCAACATGGAGATCAGATAAAATTTAGCGCTCAAGTTGTCGAGTTGATTGTTGATAAGGCTATAGCCAAAGATGCCAAGGTTGAGAAGATATGCGAAGAGGTGTATCAGGTTCAGCGTAGCATCAGGCAAACAGAAGATAAATTCTCAAAGCTCTACGAGTTGCGAATCAGGTTTGACGATGAGGCGACTGATTGGATTGTCAAACGGGTCTTTGAGAGAGGGGATAAAGTGGATGAAATTTGTGAGCAAGTGTTTAATAGTTACCAGCAAGGTCTGAAATTAATAAAGGATAAAGCGGAAGAGTTTATTATTAGCAGACAGGGAATTGAAAACCCTGAAAGTTACCTGAATCAGGTTATAAAAGAGTATTTTGGCCAACAGCCCAACAGCCCTTCCACTGGGGAATAAATCCCTGATAATTTCTTAAGTTATAATATGAAACTCATTGTTCTGGGGTCAGGCACATGTGTTCCCTCTCTCACCAGGGGTTCTCCGGGCTTACTGCTGCAGGTGGCCGATAAACAACTGGTATTTGATAGCGGCTCAGGCAGTATGAATCGCCTGCTGGAAGCCGGGACAACTTATAATGATGTAGACCTGCTTTGCTATACGCATACCCACCCTGATCATACAGCTGATCTGGTGCCATGCCTCTTTGCCTGCAACTATGCGAGTTCTCCACGCGTGCGCGAGCTTAAGATCATTGCCGGTAAAGGTTTTGCACCATTTTTTACCAGCCTCACGCGAGTGTATCATCCCTGGATGGACCCCCAAAACTACCGATTAAGTCTCACCGAGATGGAATATGACCGCCTCGGCTTTAATGGATTTAGCCTGCTAAGCAGGCCCATGAAACATATGCAGCTGAGCATCGGTTTTCGGGTGATTGCCGAGGGTGGTGGATCTATAACCATTTCAGGGGATACCGATTACTGTGAAAATGTAGTTGAGCTGGCCAGAGGGACGGATCTGTTGGTGTTGGAATGCGCATTTCCCGATGAACATAAAATAGAGGGGCATCTCACTCCGCAAGTAGCTGGGCAGATAGCCACAGAGTCTGGTTGCCGAAAACTCCTGTTAACCCACTTTTACCCAATATGTGAGCAGTATGATATTGCTGCCGAATGCCGGAGGACATATACCGGTGAGCTTATCATGGCTCATGATGGTATGCGGATTATGGTGTAGCATACCCTCTCTTTTTCATACCCCAATATTTACTTTTTGCCTTATTGCAAGAACGATCCGCGCTGACTTTTCTGCTGATTCCTCAAACAATATATCGAATACCGCTTGAAAATAAATTTGTGTTTTGCCCGAATTAAAGGTATAAATAAATTAAGTGATACATAAGTCTCGAACAGTCCAGGGATTATTATATAATAATACAGGGAGGGATTTAAGATGAGAGGTATGCGATGGATTGTTGTGTGCCTGGTGATGGTATCATCAATGACCGTAACGAGTCATGCTCAGGCGGAAGAGAAATTTACCCTCCAGTATATAGAGTTTAATAAAATCTCCCGGCGGCATGCCAAGGTCATGGGTAAGCTGACCAATAACTCCGGCAAGCTCCTGCCCCATGCCGAATTTATGATTCATGCTTATGATGCCGCCGGTACTTTAATAAAAAGCGTCTCGTTTGCTATAAGAAATTTTGCACCTGGCTCTACCAGGGAGTTCAGTGCCAGTATCGAAGCCGATGCCAGGAAGATAGCCAGCCATAAAATTGAGCTTAAAAAAAATGAAGTTATCCTCATCGGGACCGCTAAAGATTTTACCCCCCAAGGCATAGATTTTACAAAATACTCCAGAACCTACACCAAGGTTCATGGAGGGTTGCTCAACAATTCAGCTAAAGACTTACGGCAGGCCGATTTTGTTATCCTGGTTTATGATGCCGCCGGAAATTTAAAGGCCAGCGCTCCCTTTAGCATCAGAAACTTTATAAAAGGCAGCGCCAGAAGCTTTAGCGCTACGGTGCAGGCTAATGTTAAGGATATTGGCCAATATAAGCTGGAGTTAAAGCAATCCTGGGAAATCCCGCCATCACCCGCCGAATATTAGGGGACAGGTCCCCTTTTTCAAGGTACTCCTTGATTTAGACTATTTGTTTTCCCCCTATTACGCCATTTTTGGCCTTACTGACCTTCAACTACCTATCCATTGTCTATCGGAGAGAAATCCGAATTATTCGGGTTGACAACTTAAAGATTGGCTGGTAGGCTGAAACCGGTAGTATATCAATCATTAACCACGTTTATAAATCACTTGAGTGAGCCGTAAATATGTTGCGTTTGGGAGATATTGTAGATAAGGCGCTCGCCTATAATTCTGAGGCGGAGGTGGAGCTTATCCGGAAGGCGTATGTCTTTTCCGCCAAAGTTCATCAGGGACAGGTGCGTTTATCGGGAGAGCCGTATCTTGTACATCCTATGGAAGTGAGTGGCATTCTGGCTGGTTTGAAGCTAGACGTGACTACCGTTGCGGTAGGCTTACTGCACGATACGGTTGAAGATACCCTCACTACCCTGGATGAAATTGAACGTTTGTTTGGTGAGGAAGTACGCTTCCTGGTGGATGGGGTTACTAAAATCAGCCGAATGGCATTTAGTAATATCGAAGAACGGGCTGCTGAAAACATACGCAAGATGATTTTGGCTATGGCCAAGGACATTCGGGTGATACTGGTAAAACTGGCTGACCGGCTGCATAATATGAAAACCCTGGAGCATGTGCCCCCCGAAAGGCAGCGGCGGATTGCGCAAGAAACCAGGGAGATATATGTTCCGCTCGCCAACCGCTTGGGCATGGGCCGCCTGAAATGGGAATTAGAGGACTTGTCATTCAGGTACTTAGAGCCTGAGGTCTATAAAAATATTGAGCGTAAAGTTGATCAAACGCGGAAACAGCGTCTACAGGCCGTTGACTAGATAAAAAACCTCATTGCCGCAGAATTGAAGCAGGCCGGTCTGCCGGGAGAGGTGATGGGCAGACCCAAACACTATTACAGTATTTATCATAAGATGCAGAGTAAGGTGATCCAGTTTGATGATGTAATGGACTTATTAGGCGTACGAATTGTCACCGATTCGGTGCAGCATTGCTATGGGGCGTTAGGCGTCATTCATTCGTTGTGGACCCCTATTCCGGGTGAATTTGACGATTATGTGGCTATGCCGAAGCCTAATATGTACCAATCCCTGCATACTGCCTTAATTGGTCCACATGGCAAACCACTGGAGGTGCAGATTCGGACCCAAGAGATGCATGTTATTGCTGAGCGGGGTATTGCCGCGCATTGGAAGTATAAAGAAAAAGG
>JAJRUU010000112.1 GCA_024277605.1 bacterium | reverse complement strand
TTTTTGGTAAGCGTGCTCAGGGTAAACATGGTGGCCAGTAGCACCGCCACCGGGATGGTTTGAAAAATAATCAGCGGTATTTTGTAGCCAAAATAACCCACCATATCCCAAATTTGGGCATCATGCTTGACGAACCACTCAATGTGGCTGAAATCCACTATCAGGTAGATACAGGTAAAGACCAGCAGCAACCAGCCCAGGAGTTTAAGTAATTCCCCCGTTATATAACTTGTCAGTATCCGCATTTTTCTATCCTGATTTATTTATAAGTTTAAAGCGTTCATTCAACAAAGCCCCCCTTGGGGGCTATTTCGACAGTTGGGATTTTATGTTACGGATTATACCGCCGATTTTATCTGCCAGCCAGTCCATCCACTTAATGGGTGAATTATGACCGGTTTTGTATATCAGATACCCACCGACTGCGGCCAGCAGTACATTAGGCGTCCACAGACAAAGTATAGGCGGGAGCTTACCCAATTCCCCCAGTGATTCGCCGGTGCGAAACAGCACATAATACAAAAATATCACCAGAATACTCAACGCAAAGCCGGCCGAGCGGCTGGAGGCGCGGGTATTGATCCCCAGCGGCGCCCCAATAAAACCCAACAGCAGTGCAGCAAAAGGCAGCGCAAATTTTTTATGCAACTCTACCAGTTGCGAATTAAAATCCTTGTCCTGCTCCATTCGGCGGGCAATATCAGCCTTTAGCTCAGCTATGGTCATCTCCCGCTCGTGCTTTTTGGTCATATTCTTATCTAAAAGTTTTGATATATCCAGGTTCATCTGATACTGCTCAAAATCAATCTGGCGGAAATTTTTCTCTTTGGTAATATTTTGAATGCTTCCGTTTTTAAGTACTACGCTAACCCGCATATTTTTAGAATCAGCCACCACTCTCCCCTCTTCAGCCATAATAACATACGGCTCCGGCAGGCTGCGCTTATCCGAGATGAGCACTCCTTTAAGCTTGCCCTCAGTGGGTAATACCTGATCTACATAGATGGTGAGACCTTTAAAGTCATCGATAAACTCACGCTCTTTTATATTTACCAGTGAGCGGGTACGCACAATATCAAAAATCTGGCGCTTAAAGGCTAAATTAGCCTGCGGTAAAACATTTATCATCAAAAATGAGGTACCAATATAACACAGCACCGAAAAGGTTACTACCGGCATAAGTAGCTGATAGAAGCTGACTCCGCTTGCATTTAAGGCGCTGATCTCACCATCGGACGAGAGGCGGCCAAAACCAAGTAATGTAGCCAGAAGCGCAGTTGAGGGAATAACCAGCACCAAAAACGAGGGCAGGATATACCCCAACAAGGCAAATACCTCTGTCAGACTGGCCCCATTGCCCACTATCATCTCAGTGAGTTGGATGATTCGGTTTAGCAAAAAGATAAAGGTAAACACAAATAAGCCCATTAAAAACGGGCCCAGTAGCTCTTTGAAGATGTAACGGTTTATAGTGGTCAAGACTGCGCTCCCCTCCTCCTAACGGCTATAATGTAATACATCCAACTAACTATTTCAATGTATTATTCGGCAGGCGAGTTTTGTTGACACTATATATTTAGTCTTATATACTTGCATGTATGTTAAAAAGTAAGCCAACCTTGGCGGTAAATATAGGGGGAGTGCGGCTTAAAAATCCGGCGCTGGCGGCCTCCGGCACATTCGGCTATGGTGAGGAGTACTCCCGCTGGATGGATTTAAATCGACTGGGGGGCATAGTGGTCAAGGGTTTATCCATAAAACCCAAACAGGGCAATCCTCCCCCCAGAGTGGTGGAGACTCAAGCCGGGATGTTAAATGCGATCGGTCTGGAAAATGTGGGGGTTGCCGCATTCATAAGCCATAAACTCCCCTTCTTGCGAGATTACAAGGTAGCCGTAATTGCTAATATTTTCGGTCGCACGATTGAAGAATATACAGCGGTAGCGCGTGAGTTGGATGGGGTTTCCGGCGTGGATGCCTTGGAGCTTAATATTTCTTGCCCCAATGTCAAACAGGGGGGGATTCAGTTTGGTTAGCAGCCTGAATCAACCTATGAGATTGTTGCCGCAGTGCGGCGTGCCAGCCGACTCCCGCTGTGGGTCAAGCTTTCCCCCAACGTAACCGATATTGTGCAGATTGCGCAAAGTGCGGCGGATGCAGGTGCGGATGCGTTGTCGCTGGTGAATACCTTCTTGGTAATGGCTATCGATATAAAGCGCCGCACACCGAAGCTGCATAATATAACCGGCGGACTGTCCGGTCCGGCCATAAAACCCCTGGCGCTGCGTGCCGTGTGGGAGGTGGCGCAAAAAGTTAACCTGCCGATAGTTGGTCAGGGAGGAATTATGTGCGCTGCGGATGCGCTTGAATTTATCATTGCCGGCGCCAATGCAATAGCAGTGGGCACTGCCAATTTTGTCAACCCCAGCGCTTCAGTGGATATGCTGTCCGGTATAGAAGCCTATCTGGTGAGTGAGGGGATTTGCGATATTAATAATTTGGTGGGTAGTATGAGACTGCCATCGCAGGAGGAATAAATATGTTGGGATTAGGCATGAGTGAATTAATTATTATCCTGGTGATTGTGCTGATTATCTTTGGAGCGGGGAAATTACCTGAGATCGGCAGTAGCCTGGGTAAGGGCATAAAAAGCTTTAAGAAATCCGTCAATGAGGATGAGGAAGATGCCGACGCCTCCAAAGAGCAAGGCGGGGATAAACTTAAATAAAACTGTCAGTGCCCGCCGCCGGTTTTGTCTGTTCTATAGGAGGGGGTGGGGAAATGACTGCCATTGAAATTCTGGCCACTATTTTTGCCGTGCTTGTTTTAGTAAAGCTCCTAATGATCATGGTTAATCCAAAAGCATGGTTAGCTCTGGCTGAGAGGATGCTTAAAGTGCGGGCGGAACTTACCGCATTATATGCAGTGTTGGCGGTAATCATCGGCTACTTTATTTTCAGTAGTTTAAGCATCGTGCAGGTAGCGGCGGTGATGCTGTTTACTTCCATCATAATCGGTCTGAGTATGTTTCAATATTCAGCTGCCATAATGGAAACAGTAAAGCACACCCCCGCCACCGGGCCGGAGATGTTTCGCAAGAATTGGTTAATCATAACCATCTGGGCCAGCATCGCCGTGTGGACGCTCTGTGCAGTTTTTACAAAATGATAGTTCCCGATAGAGGGTGGATAAATTACTATGAACAACCTTAGTGAATGGTTTGGTAAAAGCGTGGGCTTAAGCCCTGCGCTACAAGATAAGTTGCTCTTTTCCATACTGGTTATTCTAGTGCTATGGCTGCTGCGGCGGTTGATCATGAGGATAGCCGCTAAGCATATTAGCGATGTGCGCATTCGCTATCAATGGCGCAAGACCTCGAGCTACATTGTGTTTGGGCTGGGCATCTGGCTGATAGGCCGCATATGGATTGAGGCCTTTCAGTCTATAGCCACCTTTTTGGGGTTGTTAACTGCCGGTTTAGCCATCGCCTTAAAAGATCCGGTGATGAATCTGGCCGGATGGGCGTTTATTATTTGGCGAAAACCCTTTGAAGTGGAAGACCGCATCCAAATCGGTGAACATGCGGGAGATGTCATAGATTTGCGCATATTTGAATTTACCCTGCTTGAAATCGGTAATTGGGTAGATGCGGATCAGAGTACCGGCCGGGTTATTCATATCCCAAACGGCAAGGTGTTTACTAAGGTGCTGGCCAATTATACCAAGGGATTTCAGTTTCTCTGGAATGAGATTCCGGTGCTTATCACCTTTGAGAGCGATTGGGAGAAAGCCAAAGCCATACTGCTTAAAATCGCCAATAAGCGCACCGAACACTTAACCGAATCCGCCAAGCGAAAAGTAAGAGAAGCGGCCAAAAAATTCCTCATCTTCTACTCTAAGCTGGCGCCGATTGTATATACCAGTGTAAAGGACAGCGGGGTACTCCTAAGCATCCGCTACCTGTGTGAACCCCGCCGCCGCCGTGGCAGCGAACACGCCATCTGGGAAGATGTTTTGCGTGAATTCGCTAAATGTGAAGACATTGACTTCGCCTATCCTACCCAACGATTTTACAATAATAAGCTGGAAGGGAAAGTTGGGGTGGAAACCGGCCATAGGCCGGATTAATTATAGCAAACTGTGACTGTTGACACTCCCCTTATGTTTTCGGCTTGGGGACAAGCCGAAACATCCAGGCGCAAGAAGCCAATCGGATAACGATTAAGAAAATTAATAATAAAAGACATCCATTGTAAGTTTGTTGGAAGAGGATAAAATTATTCGATGAAGGTTACCATGCTGATTCCATCATATTGGGCCAGAGCAAGCAGCATTGGCTGGCAAGCAGGGGCTGCGGTGTATGACCTCCCACCCTGCTACATTCACGAGATTATAAACAATGGAATTTACGCATACCCCCAAATAATTTGGCTATAAAAAAGGAGATTAACTTATGGAAGAACTCGCAGGGCAGGTAACTATATTTGGTGATTTAGTAGATTACCAGGCCGGTTCGGTGGTCAGCCGGACGGTAATAGATAAAAAAAGCGGGACGGTAACCCTGTTCGCTTTTGATGAAGGCCAGGGCTTAAGTGAGCATACCGCACCCTATGATGCTTTGGTGCACATACTGGATGGTGAAGCACAGGTGGTTATCTCCGGCAACCCATCTAACGTAAAAGCAGGGGAAATGATAATCATGCCGGCCAATATACCGCATGCCGTAAAAGCTGTAAAACAATTTAAAATGCTGCTGATTATGATCAAGTCTTAGTGATAGCTTTAGCTGCTTAAGCGCACTCCAGCATAAATCACCAACAATATATTTTTCGATTACTATTTTAAAAAAATGTATTTTAATTTAGCAAAACATGTTATATTAATATCAATATTGTCTGGTGCACTTAAATAAAATATATCTGCTACAATAGTGTAGAACGATATTTTTTGAATGCTAACATCAAGTCGGGAGTCTGCTATGACTAATTTCAAAGATCGCCTGATTCGGGCGGCTATGTTGGATGTTAATCTGTATGAGGAAGTTGAAGCGGATAAGGCGGCAATGAACCAAGCCATGGGGGTGGTGGTTATGTCCAGTGTGGCCGCCGGAGTAGGCAGTATATCTCAAATTGGTATGAGCGGAATTTTTATAGGCACCATCACTTCTCTTGCAGGGTGGTTCATCTGGGCCTGGCTTACTTACTTTATCGGCACAAAGATCCTGCCGGAGCCACAAACTAAAGCCGATCTTGGGGAACTATTACGTACTATCGGCTTTTCCAGTTCCCCCGGTCTAATTCGAATATTGGGTATTATTCCTTTTTTGAGAGGATTCGTTTTTGTGGCGGCTGGAATTTGGATGCTTATCGCTATGGTGATTGCTGTCAGACAAGCGCTTGATTATGAGAGTACCGCGCGCGCGGTTGGAGTTTGTCTCATAGGCTGGATTGTTCAGGCTATACTGTTTGGCGCATTGTTCGCTGTTTTAGGCGGCGGGCCAAAACCGGTGTAGTTCTTTTGGCTTAGCCTAGGAGTTTGTCGGACTTTGGAGCATACGTATGGTAAAATGGTGTAGTGAATAACATATACCATAAGGGGGTGGAATGGGCGCAAAGTTTATACAAGTTGATCGAGAGACGCCGTA